>NZ_JBHXRX010000024.1:10041-122558 GCF_042714995.1 Streptomyces sp. NPDC058665 | reverse complement strand
GCCGGGCTGGCTGTGAGGGGGTGGGTCGCTCGTTCGTGTGAGTTCCAGTGTAGTGCAGGCATCGGATTGATGCAGCATGTACCGTTGGCGGAAACGCGAGACACCCACCAACCACCCGGGCGGGTGCGGCTTTTGATGCGAGGCCAGCGCCGGAATTTGGTTTCCCCCACTCGCGCGAGGAATAGCAAATTGGGCTGCGGACCCAAGCCACGGAACGGTACCTCAGATAGGGAGAAGGTTTAATTTCGGCGCGCGACGGCCCGCAGCGGGCGTGCGCGCCACGACGGGGTGGTCCGGGCGGCGGCCTTTGATGCTGCTGCTGGTAGGCGGATCCCACGGCGTGGCGATGCTTGATCACAGTGGGGAGAACCGGTATCACGCGCGCGCACGCTCTAGAGGCAAGAGCCGCACGTTTCCGCAGGTCAGGGAGTTGAGTTCAGAAAGATATGTCAGCCCTGGACTGACATATCTCGGTCGTGATGTCAGCCTGTCCTGACCGATCAACGTCGTTTCGTGGCAGCAGTGCCACGAAACGACGTGCGGTGCGTCAGCGGGGGGAGCGATCCGGAAGCGGAGGTCAGTCCAGGGCTGACATACGGGTGACTTTCGTGTCGGCGCTGCCGCGTTTTGGTGGCACTACTGCCACGGTTCTTCGCTATGGTTCTGACACCACAACGATCAAGGAGGCAGCGACCCCATGAGCTCAGGGCCCCTGGACGGCAGTGCAGCGCCGAAGCTGCCCGGCGCCCCGTTCCGTCGTCGGCGGCGCCCGAAGCCGCCGCCCACCGCCTACAACCGTTCCTCCAGCTCCACCATCGAGTTGCCCGCCGGCCACGCCGCCCAGGTTTTCCCCGTCGGCTCCAGCACGGGGTTCATCGGCGAGGCGTTCTCCATGGACAGCCTGGAGTTCATGCGCTGGGCTGCCGTCCGCTACGACGACGACCGGTTCGTGCTCGTGGTGCTGTTCCACCTGATGGGTTCGCAGAAGCCCGGCGGCCTGATCGAGGCCAAGCACGAGGACGTTGCCGAGGCCCTCGGGTACAGCCGGTCCCACATCAGCCGGGTGTTCAACGTCCTGGAGGCCGACGGCGCGCTCCGCAGGCTCCAGCGGGGCCTCTACCAGCTCAACCCGGCCGCGTCGCTCAGGGGCGGACTCAGGGAGCCGGAGAAGGGTGCGAAGAAGCGCTCCCAGGCGGGTATGAGCGACAGGGTGGAACAGCTGGACCTGTTGCGGGAGATCATGGAGGACCCGGACGCGCCCGACGCGTTCCGGGCGATGGCCGCTCCCGGCGCGAAACTGAAAGTGCGCAAGGAGTCGGATGGGGAAGGGAAGGCCACGTCATGACGTCCGCTGCTGAGGAATGGGTTCCGCGCCGCAACGTGCTGTGGGGCAGCTTCAACGGTCTCGCGTACGTACCGCGGCTGCCTCCCACCGCTTACACCCTGCTGCTGCACATGATGACCGAGCAGGAGCACGGCGGCCTGGTCGTCGCTACGCACGATGAACTCGCCGCCGGCCTCGCGATGGAGCGCGGCATGATCAGCCGCGCCATGCCGCACCTGGTCGCCGCCCGGCTCGTCACCGTGGTCCGCCGCGGGCGCTTCCAGCTCCACCCGATGATCGCCGCGTTCAATGACCCCCGCGAGCAGCAGCGAGCCGTCAAGGCGCTGCCCCGGGATATGCGACTGGACACCGGCGACTTCGAAGACGAGTACGAGCGCCGCTTCCAGCTCCACCTGGACGAGAAGGCCCGCAAGGCCGAAGCCAAGGCCAAGGGCAACGTCACGCCCATCACCAAGACGACCCGCCTCAAGCGCGTCCACTGACCCGGGGTCGGTCGTGCGAATGCTGCGCACCGACCGGCAGTTACAAGTTGAGAGCGAGCGTCTCGCAGTAGCCCAGCGCCACAGCGGCCTGCTCGAGGTCGCCCTCGGCAGCTGACCGGCAGGCCATTCCCATCATCGTCACCATGCTCTGCAGCGGTGAGTCCTCGCCGCCGGCTTCCCGCTCCGCGCGGGCAAGCAGCGCGCGGTCGGCCTGGTCCAGGACGTCGGACCACGCGCCGCCGTGCGCGGCCGGGTCGACGCCGGTCAGCGGTGTCAGCCACAGGTCGGCGTGCGACTGGAGCAGCTGCTCCGTCGGCCTGTAGTCCAGGGCGCTGCCGCACGGCATCGACGAGTGGTCGGCGTGAGTGCGGACGCCGGGCCAGCCGGGCAGCTGCTCGGAGTGCTCGGAGCACAGGAACACGAGCCAGGCCGGGCCGGTGCCGGAGTCCACCGCCGTGCCCTCGCGCAGGGCGCTCGCCTTCTGGGGACACTTCAGCACGGCGCGCAGGGCGCTGAGCTCGCGGTGGGCGGAGAGCTGCTGGAGGGCGGTCGGCACTTCGGCTCCTTCGCGGGTCAGACCTCGAGGTAGGCGACGAGGACCACGGTTATCTGGGGTTCGCGCGGTGTTGTTGCAGGTCAAGCTCATGTGGCTGTGTGAGGGACGTTAGGCACGGTTCTGTCGGCTGGCCAGCGGCAAGTTGTGCCGCCAGCCGAGTTCACGACCGGGAGCGACCCTGCCGACGCCGTTGCGCCCGGCAGGGCCAACCTCCTCGTCAGGCGCCGATCAGGTGCTTGATTGTCAGATCGATCACCAACGCTGTCACCAGCGCAATGAACTGTCCGACAGGACCAAGCACGCGGCGGGGCTCTTGGTCGGCCTGGTGCCGATCGTCAGAGTTCGAGCTGGGCATTCCCTCCGCCTCCTTCCTTCTTCCGTCTGTCATCGGGTATTCGTGGCAGCGGAACGTCCCACAACGGAGTCATGGATTTCGGGAGCATTCAGGCATCGGTAGGGGGAAGTCGCAGGTCATCGTCATCTGGGAAGGCCGCCTTTGGGGCAGTTCCGCGGTCCCCAGCGGCCCCAGCTTTTGGCGAATTCGTCGATGGCCAGCACGCAGTGAAGCCGACACCTTAGGCCAGGTTCTCGTTGCGGATCATGCGGCGGAGGCTGGTGCGGGCGGCCTTTTAGGTGTCACGCTCCTCCCTTGAAACCGGCCCTGGAGAGCCCTACAGACTCCGAGAAACGGACATATGGTGACGCATTGAGGATGGCGTGACACTTTTTCGAGGGAGCGTGACAGTGGTGTCACGCTCACGCTGAGTCAGCGTGACAACGGCTCGGGGCCCGCGGGTGGTCGGCCGGTGGTGGGGCCGGCCTGCTTCTCCCAGGCGGCGCGCCAGGTCGTCAGTTCGTCCTCGGTGTACCGGACGGTTTGCCCGTCCCGCTCGCCCTCGGGCACCGGGATGCCGCGCTCCGGGGAGCGCCTGCGCAGATAGGTGCGCGCCGTCGGCGACTTCCACGGCAGGATCCCCTTCTCCCACGCCTCCTCCAGCGAGTACCGGACCGGCACGGGATCGCCGAAGGCATCGTTCGCCGACGGTGGCTGGCGGATCACGGGCGCCGCGTCCGCGGCCTGCTGCGGCACGGATGGGACGACGGGACTCTGCCCGCACACGTGCGGCCGCTCCTGTTCGAGCAGCGGTTCCATCCCGGCCAGGATCCGGCGCAGGGGTGACCCCGGGGCGCCGGCCGCGAGGGCCTGCGCCGCCAGTTCCGCCACGGTGGAACCGGCGGTCCGCAGGCTCGCCACCCTGCGGTTGCGCACCTCCACCGCGACGGCGAGTTCCTTGAGCAGCTGCGTCCAGTCCATGCCCGGCACAACGCCAGCGCCGGACGAGGGTGCCGGGCGGTCGCTGCGCTCTTCCCGGCCCACGACCCCCAGCTCCTGGCCGTCGCTCACACCTGGGTCCCTTCGACGCGGGTGAAGAACGCGGCGAGCGCGCCGGCGGCTTCGGGCTCGGTGGTGGCGAGCCGGGCCGCAAACGCCAGCTCGTCGATGTCGACGTCGGCGCCGGCGCCGGGGACCAGGCGGGCGAGTTCGGCGAGCAGCGCGGCGTGGGCGACGACCGGTGGCGTGAGAAGGCCGGCGGCTTCTGCACGGGCGGCGGGGTCGCGGTAGTGCCCGAGGTGCGCGGCCAGGGCGTGCGCAGGCCAGGCGTCGACGTCGGCCTGGACGTAGCCGCCGGCTCGCCGGGTGAGTTCGTCGCGGACGGCTTCGTCCCCGCCGCGAGGCTCGGTCTGCTCCAGCGTGCCCAGCTCGCGCAGCGCCTGGAGCTCATCGGCGCGAGCCGCGATCCGGGCGGCTTCGCGCAGCTCGGCTTCCCGGGCGGCGCCTGCCGCGGCGTCGGCGTCCGGGTCGTAGACGGTGCTCGGCGCCGCGGCCGCGAGCAGCTGGTCCAGGCGCTCCCACTCCGCGAGCTCCGCGCGTCCGCGGACATCGCCCACCAGGTCCTCACGCCGGGACGCCTGCCGCGCGTCGACCCGGGCGTCCTCGAGGGCCGCCGCGACAGCGGCGGCGTCCATGCCCTTCGCCCGGCGCCGTACGACGCGGCGGCCGATACGGGCGACGCGGGCCGGGTCGTAGAGCGGGGTGACCCGCGAGCCTGCCGGTCGGCGGTCGGCAGCCAGGTGCCGGGGAGTGGTCATCGTCGGTCTCACATTCGTGGTGAGGAATCAGAGCGGGCCGCCGCCAGAGCGCTGTACGGCGGCCCGCCGAATATGGTTTATAGCAGGTCCTTAATTCGGCTGTGTCAGAACTCGAATTCTATCGACTGGACGTCCGTGAAATGTGCGACCAGGCCATCGCAGCGGGAACCCCAGTCCGTGAAATACGACTCGGTGATGGCCTTCGCGACGATCGGATGCAGGTCCTCCTCCGTCGCGCCGGCCTCCTGGAGTTCGAGGATCTGCTTCGCGTAGGTGGGTGAGATCTCGGTGAGGACGTGCCGTACGCGGCCGTCGTCAGAGGACCCGGAGGCGGTGAATCCGAAGTGGGCGACGACGCGGACCATCATGCCGCTGGAGGTCGCTGCTTGTTCGCGTGCTTGTGCTCTGACCTGTGGTTGCCACTCGGATTCGGTCTCCTCCATCAGGGCGGCCCGGAGGCGCTTCTGCGGGGTCGTCAGCTTCCCGGCGCGGTAGCGCTCCACCGTGCGGCGGGAGGTGCCCAGACGCTTCGCTAGATCCTTCGCCGACTCCTTCGTCCGCGTGAGGAGGAATTTCACCTGTGACTTCGCGGATTTCGGCGCGGGCCGGGTGAACACCTTCCGCTCCGCCCGTGCGAGGGCCTCCAGGACCTTGCCGCGGCGCGGGGCCGGCTGCTGCTGCTCGTGATCGCTCATGCTTCCAGGAGGCCACTGGTCACCTGTGGACAGAGCGCGGCGTGCGAGTGGCGCCCGCTGTGCGAGAGGTTGACGCGGCAGAGCAGCGGTCTTGGGTGGAGGCTCACGTTCCTACACTCGCGATCAGTGGCCTGAGCTGTGCAAAGAGGCTCCGCCCACTAGATAGCCAGCCAGCGAACGGGCCACCTGCCGTGGATACGCGAGCGAGCTGTAGGGTCCGCGTTTCCGTGTCCCTTTCCGTGTGGGACCGTCCCCAGGGCGCACCTAGCCCGGCTCCCGGGTGGTGCTCTTCGCTAGTGGCGGCGCGGTGGACTCTCCAGCCACACCGCGACCGCGTTCACCAGCTCCTTCCGGTCCCCCCTCAGCTCGCCCTGGAGCACGCCGAAGAGTTCCGCCCGCTGCCTGCGTTCCGCCCGCTCCCGGCCGCTGCCCAGCACCGTCCGCACATCGTCGTACTCCAGCAGCTCGGCGTGTTCGTCGAAATCCACAAGGACACGCCCGCGCAGATCATGGGCCCTTTCCTTCAGATCCGGCTCGGGGCGTCTCTGGGCGTGCCATTCGTCCGCCTCGCGCCGCCACCGGAGAAGCAGCTCCAGCAGATCACGCGCCTCTGCCGGGTCTTCCTCGTCATCCCTGTCCGCCTCCAGCACCCGCTCCTCCTTCTCAGCCAGCTCCCGCACCATGGTCAGGATCACCTCGTCCGGCCCTGGCCCCGGCCTCGGCACGTTCTCCAGCACCTGCCGCGCGGTGGCGTGCATCCGGTCCGCGATGGCTACCGGCTTTTCGGTGAAGAACAGCTGGATACGCAGCAGCGCGGACGAGACAGCCTCCATGTCGCCCCGGGAAGGCCGTTCGGCGAGCATCACGTCAACGGCGTCCAGGAACATCGAGACGGCCTCGATACGCGGCTGACTGTGTGCGGTGTGAAGGCTGGTGCGCGCCGACAGCCAGTTGGCCAGCAGCGCAGCTCCGGCCGCCACCAGGGCTGCGACGAAGGTCGCCAGCGGCACAAGGGGTGAATTCGTCATGCCGCCGATTCTGGAGGGGTAGACGGGCGGCGCGTCCAGAGTTGAGCAACCTCAGAGCTTGTACACCGGCACCGGCCTGGCCGTTTGGAAGGGCAGGGCGCGCCCTGGCGTCTGAGCTTGGACACCGGGGCCGAAAGGACACGCCCTTTCGGAACGATCATGGTGGCATCGCTCGCGGAACGCGAAGTGCGACCAGCTCACGGCGTTGGCAGGTGACACGGAACGCGACCCTGCACGAGCCCGGACCCAGTGGGCCCGGGCTCGCTGCTGTTCGGGGAGTGGCTACTACAGGTCGAATTCCAGGTGTTCGATGTCGGTGAAGCGGACTTCCTCGAGGGAGCCGGCGCGGCGGCCGCCGTCCTGGAAGTAGGTCTCCTTGAGGGCTTCGGCGGCGATCTCCTGGAGTCGGGAGTCGCTGGCGCCGGCCTCCTGGGCGTCGAAGAGGCGGGCGGCGTACTGCGGGGGCAGGGCGACGGTCAGGTGGCGGATGCGGTCCTGGTCGGTGGACCCGATCGGCGCGGTGTAGCCCATGCGGGCGCGGGTGTCGATGACGATCCCGCCGGAAGTGGCCGCCCTCTCCCTGGCTTTGGCGCGGATCTGCGGCTGCCACCGCTTCTTCACCTCGCGCTCTATGCGTGCGGCGAGGTCCGGGCGGGGCTTTTTGATCTGGTCCTTCACGTACCGCTCGACGGTGCGCTGGGAGACCCGCAGCATCTGGGCGACCGCCCTGGTGCCCTTGAGCTGCTTGACCAGGTACCGCATCTGCGCCCCGGCCGACTTCGGCGTCGGGCGGGTGAACGCCTTCTGCACCGCCTGGTCCAGGCCGTCCCCGATGATGCTCATGCCTGTCTACTCCCCGCTGTCGACGTCGGTGACGGTGCCGTCCTTGATGTACCGGGCGAGGTTGAGTTCGGGGGCGTTGAACTGCTCCCGCACGCCTTCGCCCCACAGCACACTCTGCGTGCCCTCGTGCTTCACCAGGCCGGGGTTGACTCCGAGCTTGAACCCGCCGGGCAGGGGCTTGCCCTCCCGGTAGGGCAGGAAGTCCAGCGGGCTTTCGCCGTCGACCGCGTACACGACGCAGTCGGAGAGGACCGCGACCGGGTACTGCCCGGTGAACGCCGCGTGCTTGACGATTTTGCGGTGCAGGTTGATCCGGGTACGGGAGATGACCGCCGCGCGGATGTCCGGCCGCCACGTCGGACGGGACAGCGCCCGCCACGGCTGACCCGGCTTCCACCCCTCACCACGCGGGCGCTCGCGCAGCTTCCCCAGCCCGCCCTTCACGGTCGCCTTGACCGCCGACACGACGATGGCCAGCTCCGGGTCACGGCGGCGGTAGCCGTCCATCGCCGCGAGGAAGTCCTCCGGCGACAGATCCGCGCCGACACCGAGGTCGGCCATCGTGGCGAGGTAGGCGTCACGCAGCCGGTTGTACCAGCCGTCCAGGTAACGGCCGTTGTCGTACCGCACCCACGCCTCCACCGGGCGCACGGCGTAGCCGAGCTCGACCGCGTAGGCGACGGTCGGCGTCGCGTACCAGGCCGGGCCCTGCGGCCGGTCGCCCTTCGGTGTGAACGGGCTCGGCAGCAGACTGCCGTCCAACTCCACCCACTTGTCCTTGCCGGCCTTCACCCTCGACAGGTCGACGTGCGACAGGTCCACCAGCCACGAGCCGGGCAGCTTCGGGTCGAACACCGGCGCCTTGACATGCGTCGGCGCACCGAGCCCGAGGGGCAGGCCGTTGACGCCAGCGGCGAACGCCATATTCACGTCCAGGCCCACCAGGTTGCGGCGCAGGCATTCGGCGTCGGTGAGCGGGCGCGCCCAGTCGTACGCCTCCTCGAACAGCTTCTCGCCGGGGCCGCGGAGATGGAAGCGCGGCAGGTCCCCCAGAAGCGGGTGCCCGTCGGGGGCCTCGCACGGCGCGCAGTCCACTGGGTCCTTCCCCAGCGAGCCGGGGTTGTGCTCGGAGGTGCGCTTGCCGTTCTCGTCGGGCGCGGTGGCGCGGGTCGGCGGGTGCAGCGCGGTCATCAGCTCCAGGCCGGTGACGGCGGTGGAGCCGCGCGGGGTCATCACCCGGGACGCGTACGTACCCAGCAGCCGGGCAAGTTCCGCCGGCGGGAGCTGACCGGCTCCGCCCCAGTGGCGGGTGTCGAGCGCCTGCCAGGAGGGGATGCACAGCTGCACACAGGCCCGCTCCGAACCCTGCGCGGGGCGGTAGATCCTCGCCCACGGCCCGAACCCGCGCTTCGTCAGCTTCCACTCCGCGCGGACCAGCTGCTTGATGACCTTGTGGCCCTCCGGAAGGCGACCGGCGAGCCGCTCCTCCTCCGTGAGGGTGGCCGGGAGGCCGTAGCGCTCCAGGGCGGCCTCGGTCAGCACGAGCAGCGGGTCGGCCGGCTTGCCCGGACCGGACAGCTTCGGTGCCCCGAGCTTGGCCTCGGTGAGGGTCCAGTCCACCAGGGACGGCAGGCTCTTGGCGGGCACGTCCAGGACCAGGCCGCCGACGCAGTACGCCAGCACCTTCCCGCCGTCGACGTCGACGACCGCCAGCGGACCGTTCTCGAACCGCGGGTCCGTACCGGCCGCCGGGGTGTTGGCCGGGGCCGCCTTCTTCGCGCCCGGCCGCCGCGACGTCGACGACGGCCTGGCGGTGCCCGCCGAACGCGGGA
Source organism: Streptomyces sp. NPDC058665 (assembly GCF_042714995.1). Taxonomy (NCBI): domain Bacteria; kingdom Bacillati; phylum Actinomycetota; class Actinomycetes; order Kitasatosporales; family Streptomycetaceae; genus Streptomyces; species Streptomyces sp. NPDC058665. Next base: position 113,626 of record NZ_JBHXRX010000024.1, on the reverse strand, counting down.
CGGCCGCCGGAGCAGTGGTGACGGCGGGGGCGGGGCTGGTCTGGGTGTTCTCGGATGAGGTCATGGCCACGGCCTCGGGCACCGGGGCTGTGGACAGAGCTGACGGTTCCGCGGCAGGGGCGGGCGTACCGGTGAACGCGCCCGGCACCGCGACGTCCTGGGCGGGCGCGGGCACGGCCGCGTCGGCGGGGTAGAGCTCCGCGAGCTTCTCGAGCAGCCGGGCGTACGCGTCGCGTTCCGGCGGGCGGGGCTCGGTCTTGCCGGACTCCCAGCCGGACACCGTGGCCCGGCGCACCTTCAGCGCGGTGGACACCTCGTCGATCGTCAGGCCGTGCGCGGCACGCAGCCGCTTGCGCTCCGCCGGGGGCGGAAGCGTGGCGCGGGACGCGAGCAGCGCGTCGACCGCGTCGAACAACTCGGACATGGAACACCTCCTGACCCACATTCTACCCCATGAAGCGTACCAGTCGCGTACGTTTGCCGTACGAATAGCGTACGGATGGTATGTTGACCATGGTCTGTCGGCAGGGCATCAGCCAGACGGCTGGGTCACACGTGGAAATGGTCGTCCGGGAGGACTGGTGGGAGAGAAGGACGCCGTCTCGGTGGTGTTGTCCGAGGGGGCAGTGCGCGAGGCTGTGGACCGGGTGATCCTGCCGACCGCCACAAAGGGCGTGGTCCGCCAGGCCCGGCCCGTGGTCGTGGTGGTCGGCGGCCAGCCGGGTGCGGGCAAGACCGACGTCGCGGACCTCGTGCAGGCAGCACTGGACCGTCGTGGGGGCGCGGTGCGGGTCTGCAGCGACCGGTACAAAGCGGCACACCAGCACTACAGGGCGCTGCTGGCTGCCGATGTCCGCACCGCCGGGGTCAAGGTCCGCCCTGATACCCGCCGTTGGCAGGCCGCAGTCGAAGACCACGTCCGCACGCACCGGTTCGACGCCGTGGTCGAGTCGGCGCTCGCCGACGCCGGTGACTTCCGTATCTCGGCGGCCGCCTACCGGCAGGCCGGCCACCGCATCGAGGTGGTGGCGGTGGCGACGCCGGAGGCCCTGAGCCAGCTCGGCATCCTGGACCGGTTCCTTTCCGGGGCGGTCGACGGTGGCGGGCGGTACGTGTCGTGGGAGAACCATGACACCTGTGCTCGCGGAATGCTCGCGACGCTGGCCGTCATCGAGGCCGAGTATCTGGCCGACCGGATCACGGTTGTCCGGCGTGACGGCACGGTGCTCTACGTCAACGAGGTCGTCGACGGGGCGTGGCGCAGGCGGGCGGCGGCCGACCGTGCGGTGACCTGGGAGCGGTCGCGGCCGTGGACGGCGCGGGAGACGGCCGTCTTCCGCCGTGAGCTGGCGTCCACCGACCGGCGGGTGCACCGCGAACTCGTGTGTGAGGACCGGCGCCTGGCGGTCCAGCGGGACACCGAACGGGCCGCTGCCCTGGCGGAGCCGGTCCGCCGCATCGCCCAGCCCTGCCGGCAGGCGCCGGGCGTGAACTACCACCGGCTGTCTGCTGAGGAGCACCGGTGGATCTTCGAGGAGCTGATCGCGCCGTCGTACCTGAGCGGCATCGTCACCCGCCAGGATCCGAGGGCGGTGTACGTGCTGGGGCAGCCGGGTGCGGGCAAGCTGACGGCCGCGCGGATGGTCAAGCGGGCAATGCGCGCGGGTGCCACCCGTCTGGAAGGTGACGACTTCAAGGCGTCGCATCCGGACTACTTCCAGCTGCTCAATGACGATCCGCGCAACGCCGGGGCGGCGATCCGCTCGGATTACCGGGCCTGGTTCGCGCAGGCGGAGGCGTACGTACGCGACCGGCGCGGCGACGTCCTCATCGAGGCCGCACCCGGCAGCGCACAGGAGTTCCTGAACAGCGCGCTGCCGTTCGCGGGCGCCGGCTACCCGGTCGAGCTCGTGGTCCTGGCCGTGCGCGCGGCCGACAGCCGGCTCGCGACCGCCCTGCGCTACGCCCGCGCCCTGCAGATCGGCGTCAGCGGCCGGTTCACCCCCGAGGCCGGACACAACCAGTGCTTCCACGCCCTCACCGACGTCGTCGCCCTCGCGGAGCGGCACCCGGCCGTCACCGCGATCAGCGTGATCCGCCGGGACGGCCGGGCGCTGCTGCGCCACGAGGCCGGCGCAGCGGGAGCAGCCTCCCGCGTGCTGGAGGCGGAACGGCGCCGCCCGTACACCGAGCAGGAGGCCGCCGCCTTCGTGTCCCTGCACCGGGCGTTGCGCCGGGCGTTGCCCCGCCACCGCCGGGAGCTGGACGCAATCGCGGCCCTCGCACGCCCGCTGATGCCCGCCGCGATGCAGCCGCCCCGCCTCGAACGGCCGACCGGGGCAACATGGCTGCCGCTGCCCCGGCGCTTCTACGACTCCGGGTCGGCCTCCTTCAGCCGGGCCGCGTAGGCCGCCGCGATCCGCGCTGTCTCCTCCGGGCCCGCGGTCTCCAGCCGCGCCTGGTCATCGGTGGCGGTCTGCCGGGCGGCCTTCAGCTCCGCGATGCGGTCCTCATCGGGGACCGGAGCCCGGTACACGGCGGCGATCTGCGAGTTGTACCAGGCGATCACCTTCCGAACGGCGTCCATCGCCTGCTGCTCATCCCCGCCGTCCAGGTCGGAGAAGTCGGGGCTCGGGGTGTCGGGCATGGCACTACATCCTTCGTGTCGATCTCGACGGAAACGGCCATTGTCCTTCGCCCATTTCGGCGAGCCAGCGCCGCAACCGGCCGTGAACTCCCTGCCCACGCCGCACCATCAAGAGAGATGCTTTCCCAACGGCCCCCGCGCGGGCAGTAGGTTGAGCGCAGGTGATCATCGATTCGGGGGTTGAGATGGCAGGCCGGGATCTACGGGCGCTGTTCAGTACGAACGACCGGAGCCTGGCCGCTGCGGAGGCGTTCACCAACCGGCAGACGCAGTGGGAGCTCGTCGCCGCCGCGCTGGGCGAACACCTGCGGCACACCGCCGGACCAGGCTTCGACGCCGAAGACCTGGAGGCGCCGCGGAACAACGTGCTGGTGTTCCACGGTGTCGGCGGCATCGGCAAGACGACCCTGTCCCGCAAGCTGGAGGCCGCGCTCACCGGAGCCGACGAGCGGCCCGCCCAGTGGGGCGAGCCCGCCTGGTCGGGGAAGCGGATCCGACCCGTGCGCATCGACCTTGCCCGTTCCGCCGGCACGTCCTTCGAAACCGTCGTCCTGACGATCCGCGCGGCTCTCGCCGAACTGGGCCGCCCGCTGCCCGCCTTCGACATCGCCCTGCGCCGCTACTGGGAGGCCCGGCACCCCGGCGAGAGCCTGGAGGAGCACCTGCGGCGCGGGGGTCTCGCGGGCCGGTTCGGCAAGGCCATGCCGCAGCAGATGCAGTCCGCGCTCGCGGACGTCGCCCAGGCCCTGCTCCTGCCCGGCAGCGTCGGGACGGCGGTCGGCACGGTGGCCGGTTCCCTCACCAGGGCGTTGCGGGAGCGGCGGCAGACCGTACGGGCGCTCGCCGGGTGCGCGCACCTGGCGGACCTGCTGGAGGCCGAACCGGACCTGGAGGCGCTGTCGTTCTACCCGCACCTGCTGGCCTGGGAACTCGCCCGGCTCCCGGCGGACAAGCGCGTCTGTCCGGTGATCCTGCTGGACACCTTCGAGGACACCGGCGACCGTACGCACCGCGACCTGGAGCGCCTCCTCCAGCGGCTGGTGTGGCTGATGCCGAACTGCTTCTTCGTCGTCACCGGCCGCTCCCGCCTCCAGTGGGCCGACGGCGCCCTCCAGGGGCAGCTCGACTACACCGGCCCGGCCGCCTGGCCGGGCCTGACCCCACCGGCAGCCGTCCCGGAACCCCGCACCGCCGGGACGCCCCGCATCCCTGGCCGGCAGGCCCTCGTCGGCGACTTCTCCCCCGAGGACTGCGACGACCACCTCGCCCGCCGACTCACCCGCGACGGCGCACCGCTCATCGGCGAGGACATCCGACGGGTCGTCACCGGTCGCTCCCACGGCCTGCCGCTCTACCTCGATCTGTCGGTGATGCGGTTCCTGGAGATCCGCCGCACCCGCACGCCGCAGCCGGCCGACTTCGACCACGACTTCCCGGCGCTGATCGCCCGCACCCTGTCCGACCTCACCGCCGACGAGCGGCACGTCCTGCGCTCCGTGGCCCTGCTGGACGCCTTCGACCTGAGCCTGGCCACGGCCGCAGCGGGACTGCCGCACGAGGCGCCGGCCCTGCGGCTGATCGAGCGGCCCTTCGTACGCGAGAACGCCTTCGGACTGTGGCCCTACCACCTGCACGGCCTGATCCGCTCCACCGTCCGCGACGCCGACGACCAGGCCGATGACCGCTGGTCGACGCACGACTGGGAGCAGGCCGCCCGGCGCGCGCTGGCCGCCCTCGGTGAGCAGTTCGCCGCGCGCGCCGGCCGGGACCGGATGCTGCTGGCCGGCTGCCTGCGCCAGGGCCTCGCCCTCGCCCGCGATTTCCGGCTCGACCTGGGCTGGCTGACCGACGCCGCCTGGGCGTACGTCAGCGACTCGGTGTGGGAACCCATCACCCCGCCCGCCCGCAACAACCCAGGCAACGGGATGGAGACCGCGGCCGACGCCCTGGTGGAGATGCTCAGCGCGCTCGCCCGCCGCCAGCACGAGCACCGCGAGCGCACCGCCGACCGCCTCACCGCGGTCGCCGGCACCGGGCTGCTGCCCCCCGAACTGCACGAGATGGCCGTCTACTACCTCGCCAAGGCGCAGCGGGATCTGGGCCGTACGGAACCCTCCCGCCGGGGCATGCGGCTCGTGGCCGACGGCGGCGGCCGGCTCGCTCCCGCCGCGCGGCGCGGACTCGCCCACCTGGCCCGCCTCGCCGGAGACTTCCCCACCGCCCTGGCCGCCGCCGAAACGCTCGGCTGGCCGGGCCGCCGGAACCGTGTCCTGGGTGATGTGTGGTGGGTCCAGGGCGACATGGCCCGCGCGGCCGACGCGTACGAAGCCGCCCGCACGGAAGCCGAACAGCACGGAATCGCGGGCGAGCGCGCCACCGCCCAGGCCCAGCGCGCGTTCGTCCTCGCCTTCACCGACCCCGGCCGGGCCGACGACGAACTCGACCTCGCGCAGCAGCTGCTGACCGGCCTCGACCTGCGCGCCACCACCCTCACCACCGGCATCGCCGCCCTCGTACGCGACGCCGGAACCGATCTGGACGTCGAAGACCGCGCGCGGCTCCTGCGTACCGACATCGACGTCGCCGGACTCACCTCCGCGGACACAGCCCTCGACCTCGCCCTGTGCTTCCACCACGCCGTCCGGGACAACCGACCCGCCCTCGCCGCCACCATCGCCCGCCTCCGCGAACGCGCCCACACCGGCGACTACGCCTACTACGCCGACATCACCCACTACATGGCCGCACTCCCCCTCCCCGCACCCTCCCCCGCCCAATGGCTCGACGGCGAGGAGGAAACCCGCACCCGCTGGCGCACCCTGGTCACCAACCGGCGCAACCACCTCAGCACCGGATTGAGCTGAGCCAGCGGCCCAAGGGGCGGCCAGACCACACCTGAACGTTCAGGTGTGGTCTCCGGGCGGCCCGGCGCGGCGGACAGCCGGCATCCCGAGAAGGACGCGGGGCTGATCGTGCGGGGCGGTGGCGGTCTCCGCCGCCGCCCAGAGGCCGCCAGGCCCAAGGGGGAATCAGCCGGCGTCGGGGCGCCGACCGGCAAGCTGGGTCAGCAGCTCGATGATCCGGGCCTGATTCTGGTCCATCTTCTCGCCGAGGGCCTCGACCTTCTGGTCCAGGTTGCCTATCTGGAGGCGTACCGCGGTGAGGTCGGACTTGATGATCCCGAACTCGCGGTCGTGCTTCTCCGCGACCTCTTCGAAACGCCGGGTCAGGGCAGCGAGTTCACTGTGGGCGACGGGATCCTCGGGCACGTGAGCTCCTGCCGGAAAGAAGGGAAGACCGGGTGTCGACCTCCTACGGTAGCGCGCCCCCGGAGCCGCCAGCCCCGCCCGGCTGCCGCAGAGTGGTCCCTCAGATACGACCGCGCCCGGGCGGCGTGAAACCGTTCGCCCGGACGCAGCTCTCACAGGCGTACAGGCGGCTGGCCCGGCTGCAGACCGTTCGCGCCAGAGAGCGACGGGGGGGGGATGTGGTCGGCCTGGCCGCACACCTCTGCGCAGTGGCGGCGGTTCGATCGCTTCTGTTCGGTCTATGTCGAGGCGTATCAAGCCAAGTTCGGGAAGCGGCACACGCGCGCCTCCCGCCCGGTCAGACTACGCAGTGCAGTTATCCGACTACACACTCAGGTGGAGGGCTTCCTTGCCGCGCAGGGATGACTTCGTGACGATCGTGATCGACACGAAGAATGAGATGAAGAGATCGATCGACGGACTGGGCAACCGGGTCAACGAAGTGGAGCGTGACCTGCGGGCCGCGTTCACCGCCGAGATCACGGGGCTGCGCGAGACCGCCCTCACCGATCTGAAGTCGTCTCAGCACGAGACGAGGACCAGCTCCTACAACGCGGGCAAGCGGGCGAGCGAAGCCGTCGCTGCGGTGACCGACCTGCGCCGTGACGTCGACCAGCTGCACCACGGGCTCAACAGCCTGCGCGAGGACGTCGGCAGAGTCCTGGAGGCTTTGCAGACCGCGGCACTGGTACGGGTACCGGCGGCCGCCGAAACGGCAGAGGACCCGTACCGGGGCAAGGCCTCCGCCGACACCGGATATGGGCCGGAACCCGTAGCGCTACCTGGGCAGAGGCAGGCACCGGATCAGGAGTCGGCGCCCCAAGCGGAGCCCGTTGCCCCCGCCTCGGCGGACAGCTCGCCCGCAGCGGATTATCCGGGGCCCTTTGCGGACCCTGATGTCCGCACTGCCGACGAGGACGAAGCCCAGAAGCCGGCACCTGCAGCCGAGCAGGCAGAGCCGGCAGCTGATGTCCGCGAACACGAAGAAGGGCAATACGACGTTTCCCGCGCGGCGCTGGAGGCCAGCGAGCAGGGCCCAGGCGAACCAGTGAAAGAGCCCTCGCCGCTCACCTGGAAGGGCAGGATCTGGGCGATCATGAGAGCCGGGAGGGTCGCATCAGCCACCCTGGTCTGCCACCGGGACACCTGGGAATTCGTGGCAGCGCAGGTCGGCAGCCACTCGCACTTCCGGACTCCTGCCCTGGAGGAACGCGAGAACGGTCTTGTGGCCGCAGTTCTCTCCGGCCGGTCGCTGGTCGCCATGCTCCTGGCCCTCTACCGCGTGGCGGACGCCTCCAGGCACATGCCGGACGGCGACGAGACCGAGGGACTCGTCGCTTACGCCGACTGGGCCATGGCTTCCCAGGTCTACGAAGCGACCGCCCGGGTCCTCAGCAGGGCCCACTACGAAGAAGGGGATCCCGTCGTGGTGACGATCGACGACCGGCTGCTCTCCCAGTCATAACAGACAACTCCAGCCGTACGCCCGGCCGACCTGGACGATCACGGAGACGGCTCGGGGCGCGGGCCTTCCTCCGAGAGTGGTGAGGACCAACCTTCCTGACACGTGGACGTGTTCACGCGGTATGCCGCAGAGGTGTGCTGGGCGCGTTCGGCACGTGCCCAGCACTCCGAGTCCCTGGCTCAGTAGTTCGGCCAGCGGGTACGAGCGCGGCGCGGTTTTCTCGGGACGAGCCGTTTGACCATCCGGCTCATAAGCCGGGCGGTCGGCGGGCGTTGGGGTGGCGGCAGCAGGGCTGGAGGGGCCGACGTGGTTTCAGGGGCCGGTGAGTCCTGAAGGGGCAGAGGAGGGGCCGCCCCTTCCCGGGTGATGATCCGCAGCTGATACCGGTGAGAGACGGACGTGTAGTCGCGAGGGAGGACCGGAGCGCGGCGCGGCCTTCTTATGGGCAGACCGGAGGATGTGAGGGCGACGGGAGGATTGGGCCGCGGGCTGTGCCAGGGGCCGGGCATTCGGACAAAACCTGCGGTGTCGAACAGGACTCGCGCCTGTGAGGGGTCGCGTTCCCCGGTGCCGGTGGTCTCCGGGACGGGAGGTCCGTCCGGTGGTGCGACCGGCGGAGATGCCACGCGTGGGACTTTGGCGGCTTCCGGCGGTTTCCGGGCTTCGCTTTCGGTGATGCGGTCCCATGCCTTCTCCCAGAGCCGAATCCTGGCTGCCGGGACGCTCAAGACCTCGAGGAACGCGGTGAGGTGAGCTCGTGAAGGTGGCTCCTCGCCCCGGAGGATGACACTGAGACTGCTCCTGGGCAGCCGGTGCCGGCCGTCGTGGGTCTTTCCCGCCGCGCCCTGCATCTCCCGCAGGGACGGCTGGCCTTCCCGGGCCCGTAACTCGACCATGGCGTCACGCAGTTTGCCGAAGTGGTCCATGAGCTTGGGATGGGTCATCACGGTGCGCACCGACGTGGCGAGGTCCCCGAACTCCGTAGAGGCCCTCGCGCGGAACCGCCGCCGTGCTTCGGCTCTTTGCGCGGCCTTCCACAGCTGAAGCGCTTCGTCAGGGTCCGCACCGCACGCCTCGGCGTAGGCGAGCACCACCTCGCGCGATACCTTGCGGCCGCTGGCCCCGCGGGAGAGCGTCGCCGGGCTGAACCGGTGACCCGTCAGTTCGGCCATCGTCGCGTAGGTGACAGCCCGGCGCTCGCGCTGCGACCGGAGCCACAGCGCGAGCTCCTTGGACTGTCTGGTGCCCGCGACGACGGCGCTTTCACGCCGTCCCATGGGACTTGTCAGGCCGTCCCGGTGAGCGGGGGTGCCGTACGCATCGCCCGGACGGAGCGGACGGCGACGTACAGAGCGCCGCCGATGAACTCGATGGCGCCGAACAGCGGCATCCCGAGGGCGGCGAGCACCGTGGCGACGACGATGACGACGACCACGACGATCAGTTCCGTGGTAGTGAGCGCACCCTGCGAGGGATCGCTGCCGGGAGCTGGCGGAGGGGGGAACAAACGCATGCGTGATACCTGCCTGTCGTCGTGTCACGCCCCTTGCGGGGGCGCGTAGTTGGCTGCACCGTGAACCACCGGGGGGCCGACTTCCAGATCGACTCCCCCGACTGGTGGGATCTTCTCACCGGTGACATCGTCATCACAATGCGTGGCCGCCGTGGGTGGTGCATTGATACGCAGGTGTCCAGCAGGCCACCGCCAGAACAGGGCAGATGGGTGACTTTGGATAACCGTGCGAATCAGAAAAGTGCAGGCCAGAGGTGCGAAACCAAGAAGTTGATTCAATTTCGTCCAGCGGCCGTTGCCGAAGCCGTTCACCCGGTGCAATCTGTTTCCAACGCCCGCCTACGGCACTTGCTGCCGAGGCTCCCCCTGGCGTCGTGGCTGCACCATGAAACAGGGACCGGGCATCACCGCGTTCCAGCGCGGCGCCCACGAGGCGTGGCGCATCCACGGATGCGCCACCCTCCAGACCCGTTCAGCGCACTCCGGCCCTGGCCCGCCCTCTTCGCCTTCCGGGGGCGGGCCTTCGGGTTACCAGGCTCGCGAAACCTACAATCGAACGCGTGAACGATAAGTTGCCGGTACCCCGTCTGGAGCTGCTCCGCTTCCTGCGCCGTGTCCAGGAGCAGCAGATCGCCCAGACGGATCGCTGGCTGCGGATCGAGGAAGAGCGCCTCGCCGAAGCGCCCGTCGCCCGGCCGAAGCCGCCGCCCCCGAGTGGATCCTCGACTTCCGAGGCGAGCAGCCTGTCACCGTGCATGAGGGTCTCTGCTTCGACCGCCGCCCCACCTACCGGCCAGTCAGCCGGGAACAGGCGATCGAGGCCCTGACACAGGGCGCCCGGGAGCCGTGCAAGATGTGTCGGCCCGACACCGCCCTCGGCCTGCTGTAGCCGCCCGACGGCGCTCCTCGGCGAACTCCCGGCACAGCGCGGCCAACCTGCTGCCCGGCCGCGTACGCGAGCGCGGTGTCCACCGCCTCCACGGTGCGCCGCAGGCGGCGTCCAGCCTCGTCGGTCAGGTCCGCCGCCCGCAGCCGCTGGGGCTTCGTGGCCGCGCTGGAGGACTCTGCTCAGGCTCCTACCACTGGCGGCTCAACTGGACGCACTGCGTATGGATCTCGGCGAGTAGGCCGGCGTCATCGTCCGCTGTGGGACGGTTGAGACGCATGGAGTCAGGATAATCCTGACACGCGCTTCCGTCAGGCTTTCCCTGACGAATCCCCTCTTGAGAACAGCCGGGAGAGCGGCACGCTCGTCCTGGTCGTCAGATCACGGCGGCGGGACGAGGCGGACCGCGGTGACGGTGAGCGCGGCCTGGGCTACGTAGTAGACGACGAACACGCCCTGGATTGTCGCAGTGCGACGGTCCCGCTCGCCCTTCATGGCCTCCGAGCCGTGTCCATACGGGTCTCGGCCCAGGGTCTGTTTCATCCGGGACCGGAACGCCCCCGCGTTGCCGATCTTCTTCAGAATCTCCTCGGCGACGGGGGCGTAGGCGATCTGATACCGGCTCACGCGGCTCCCTGCTCCCGCAGCTGCGCGAAGATGTCCTCGTCTTCCGGGAACGAGGCCAGCTCTACGATCCACCGGCGCACCACGTTGTAGAGCTCTTCAATGTTCGCCGCGTCGATCTCCGCGTCGAACTGCGCTCGCCGCTCCTCGGGCAGCGCGGCGCGGATCCCGCCGATCGTGGCTGGCACCTCGACCCGCTCCCCGTCGTGCATCGTCCACCGCACGTCGCCCTCACCCATGCCGAACACCTCTCCGCAGTGGGAATGCCGTCCCCGCCACGCTACGCCGCCCCTGGCCCCGGGCCGGCAGGTCGGCGGGGCCGGCACCCGAACGGGCGACGTCGCGGATCTCGGTCCCGGGCCGTATTCGTACGGGCGGAGATTCGGCGATCGAGCCCCTCTGGAGCGAGGTGATCCGGATGACACTCAGCGCAGGGCTCGGCGATTCACGGATTTCTGCGGTCATCACCCCGGCGCACCGGGTGGTCTGTCGGCCCCTACGAACGGCGGCTCGATTCAGTTATTGATCCAGTGGTGCCCTGGGGAACGCCCGCTGCGCCAGAACGGAAGGCTGTACCGGTTGACCAGGATCCATGCGGTACGTGTGGCGTCCTCTACCCAGGCATGGCCTGCGGCGGGCAACCCGCTCACCCCGGTCAGATGGCGCGTGATCTTCTCCTCGAAAATGTGCTTGTTGCCTCGTCCGAGGTACTTCAGGACGTAGACCGCGAGGTAGTCCACGTCGCCCCGATGGCCAGTGCCGCCCAGGATTTCCCGGAGCCTGTAGCCGATCTTGGACCCGACGGTGTTTTCACCGTCGCCCCAGAAGGCCGAGACATCCGGTCGCGGAAGGATGTCGATGAGATCGACGAGGTGGGCAAGGTCGGGATCGTCGTTAAGTAGCTGTTTCTGATCCCCGGTTCTAAGTAGCCTTGGGTCCTACGCTGGCGTGGTGTCCGAGGGCACCGGGCGGGCCGGGGAGAGGGACTGTCGGGCTTGTGGCGAACGGCTGGGGCCGGGTGCCCGGCCTGACGCTTTGTTCTGTTCCTCAGCGTGTCGTGCCAGGCAGTGGCGTAGGGAACGCCGGTTGCGCAAGCGCTTGGCGGCCGTGCGGGGCGGGGTTGGCGAGGTCGAGTGTCCCGAGTGCGGGGTCCGGTGGGTGGCCGGCGTCGACCGGAGGTCGACGGCGCTCTTCTGCTCGGGCCGGTGCAAGGTGAGGGCCTGGCGGCGACGGAAGAAAACGTTCGGCGAACGGTCACAGTGACCGCATCGCGAACGCGTCCTGAGCCCAACTTCGTTCAGCAGTCGGTCATTTGCGGTCATTCATTGTGATCAGTGGATTTCCGGTCTGACTCTCGGTGATGAGCGGGTCGTGTCCACGTCACGAACTTCAGCTTCGTGCCCCGGCCCGCATGGATGGTGACAGCACCATGCCGGAGGAGATCGACAACGTCGGAGAAGTGACCCTGTCCCGCTACGAGCAGATCGTGGCCGAGCTGCGGGACGTGGTGGAAGAGCAGACGCGCGGGCAGTTCACGATCGGGGACCGCGCCCTGGAGATCGAGCCGATGCGGGAGACGGGCGGCGGGGTGCCGACCGACCCGGAGTGGTCGGTGACCGCGACGCTGACGCGGCTGGCCGAGGATATCGGCCTGAAGTTCAGCACGGTGAAGTCGGCGAGGTGGACGTCCTCGCGCTGGCCGGCCGATCGTCGTCAGCCCGGTGTCTCCTTCACCGTTCACCGGACGCTGGCTTTCATTGAGGACGAACAGGAGCGGTTCGCCGTCATCCTCACTCCGCCCGAGGGCAAAACCCGGTGGGTGCCGGACGACGCCCGCCGCTACGTGGGCAACCAGGTCGAGACGCCCATCACGCCTCAGGAGAAGATCACCGCTATCCACTCGCTGGCCCAGGACGACCAGGTCGCCGCAGCGGTGACCAGCGATTTCCTGAAACGGCCGGAGGTGACGGCCTCGGTCACCCCGGTGGACAAGACCCGGGTGGTGGAGGAGTTCACCCGCGACGAGCATGTCGCCACCACGGCGGCGACGAACCTGCTCCGGCGGCCGGACGTCGCGTTCAAGGCGATGAGCGACGACCACGCCCGTTTCCAGGTCAACCATGCCCAGAACGAACGGAGTCGGCAAGCCCGTCAGCACTTCGAGGACACCAGCCCGGTCGCCCCGGCGGTCCGCAATATCGACCGGACGGTGGAGTTCCTGGACCTGGTCACCGCCTGCCACGTGTTCGTGGCCGCGGCCGGCCGCACGGTCCCGGGGCTGCGCGACCGGACCCTGGGCGAGGACGAGTCCGCGATCGTGCACCAGAACATCGCGAAAGTCCGGGCGACGCTGGACTGGATCGAGACGGCGGTCGACACCGGCAAGGTCGACATGGACGACGAGCTCGCGGCCATCCTGCGGGGCGAGTAGCCGTGGCCCGCGCCTCACGGCGCAAGGGCGACGCCGCCAGACGGCATGCCGACACCGTCCGCTTCGTGCTGTTCGAAGCACGTCCGGCCGGGCTGGTCCTGCACCAGCTGGTCCGCGCCAGCGCGCTCTCTCAGAGCCAGGTCCGCTCCGGTCTGGCCGCGCTCAAGGACGAGGCCGCGTCCAAGGGCTGGCCGCCGCTGATCTGGACGCGCGCCGACGGCTACCAGCTCGGCGCGGAACGGGCCGCGCTGGAAGCCTACGAACGGCAGGTGGTAGGCGAGAAACTCACCCAGTTCCGCCGGTTCATCACCGGCACCGTCGCCCCGCACGCCGCCGCCCACCCGAACGACAAATGGGTACGGCACATCGTCGCCCAGCTCAACTCCATCGAATCCACCCTCGACCTCATCAGCAGCGCCTGACCGATTCCGCGGGGGCCGACCGGCGAAGCCGGCCGGACCCCGCCGCAGTTCATGGAGAAGAAGATGCGTCACCCCCGTTACCCCTCGGACACCTCGAACGCCGAGTGGGCCCTGATCGAGCCGCTGTTGCCAACCCCGGCCTGCGACACGCCTCGCGGCGGGGCACCGGAGAAGCATCCCCGCCGCGAGATCGTGGATGCGATCCGCTATGTCGTGGACACCGGTTGCAAATGGCGGGCCTTACCTGCGGATTTCCCTCCATGAAGGACCGTCTGGGGCTTCATGGCCCGCTGGGCGGCACGCGGTGTTATCGGGCAGATCCGCGACATCCTCGCAGGCCGGATCCGCCGGGAGATGGGCAAAGGGCCGAGGGCTGTTGCCACCATCATCGACTCGCAGTCGGTGAAGGCGGCCTCGACCGTCGGCAAGGAGAGCCGTGGTTACGACGCGGGAAAGAAGATCAATGGCCGCAAGCGGCATCTCGTGGTCGACACCCGTGGCCTGCCGCTGATGGTGATGGTCACCCCGGCCGATCTCCATGACTCCGCCGCAGCGAAGGAAGTCCTCTTCCGCCTGCGACTGATGCACCCGGAGATCACCCTCGTCTGGGCCGACCGCGCCTACGCGGGAAAGCTCGTGATCTGGGCAAAACGCCATCTCAACCTGACGATCAAGACCGTCAGCCGCCCGAAGGGCACCTCTGGATTCATCGTCCTGCCCCGCCGCTGGGTGGTCGAACGGTCGCTGGCCTGGATGATGAACGCCCGCCGGCACGCGCGAGACTACGAACGGCTCATCCAGCACTCCGAGGCGCTGATCACGTGGGCCGCGATCACACTGATGACCAAGCGGCTGACCCGCAAAGGCGCCCCTACCGCCTGGACGAGGAAGCCCAGGCCCGACGAAGCCTGACCAGTCCCACGTTCAGGAACAACGTCGGTTCCGATGGCGGCTCGACGCCCACCGCCCGGCGACGGGCCATGATCTCCGCAAGGCGCCGACGTAAGCAGAAAGGGTGAAACAACGGGTCAAAGCACCCTCTTACGTCCAGCGGATCCAGTCGCCGTGCGGGTGGGTGAAGGCGACAGGCGCGCCGTCGACGGTGAGGACGAACGGCGAGGTCTCGAACTGGGGCGGCGTGACGTCGGCGACCACGCCCGGCCCCTCGTTCGCTATCCATACGACATCGAGTTCGCGGGCCAGCGCGGCGAAGTCGGCGCGGAGTTGCGGGCTGACGTATACCAGCACCGCTGAGTGGAACACCACGACGCGCGTGTCCGGGGGCGCTTGTGCGACGAGGGCCGGCAGCGCTTCGAGCAGGTCGCCTTCGTGTACGGGCACCGGATGGCGCTGTGCGGTTGCGAGTGCGGAGACGAGGCGTTCGTGGCGGGCTGTCTGCCCTGGCCACACCAGGCACTCGAGCCAGGACCGGTCCTCGGGATCAGACGGATCGAGCGGGTTGAGGTCGATGCCGGTCGCCCATGCCACCTCGGGCATCCGCAGTTCCGGGTGAGGTCCTTCCGCCCGGCACCGGAGTGTCGGCGCCTGTGGGTCACGGCCGGTCAGGTGTGTGTGGCCGTAGTCGTAGGAGTACCGGTCGATGTTCAGGCACAGTCCGGCGCTCGCGCCGACCTCGATCAGGGCGAGCGGCCCATCGAGCGCAGCCAGCGCGGGCAGGAGTGTTGCGCAGCGGCCCGGTTCGTTGGTCTGGGTGCGCCGGGACAGCATCAGTGCCCGCAGTTCCCCGGCCTGTGTGGTGGCCACTTCCCGTAGAGCGTCCGGGTCGGGCGCCGCGCGCAGCATGTGGCGGGCCGCGGCGAACAGCAGGTTCGGCTGGCGCTTGTTGGCGGGCAGGGTGCCCAGGAAACCCAGTACATCTGGGTCGGACGCCACCGCGAGGGCCAGCGTCTCGTAGGCGGGGGATCGTCCCGCCGCCTCGTGCGCGGCGAAGCGCCGGTAGTTCTCTGCCGTTGTCACATGGTCCTCTAAGCCCGTCATCGCCATGTCGTGATCATATGAGCCGGTCCGGAGGTGGCCAAAGCCCCGGGGATCAGAAACAGCCTCTGAGGCTTCACGGCCCAGCCTTCATCCATGCGAAACGCCTCGTCCCAGGCAGCTTCAATGCCTGGGACGAGGCGTTTACGTGCGGACTACAGGCCGATCTCGATCTCTTCGACGTCGGTGAACTCCACGTCCAGGTCGTGGGCGCGGCGGCCGTTGTCGCGGAAGTAGTGCTCGCCCAGTCCCTGCGCGGCGATGTTCAGGAGCTGGTTCTCGGTGGCGCCGGCGTCGCGGGCCTCGAACAGCCGCTCCGCCCAGCGGGGGGACAGGGCCTGGGTGATGTGGCGGACCCGGGCGTCGTCGGTGGTACCCGGCGCTGCGGTGAACCCGAACCGTGCCCTCGTGCTGACGACGATGCCGTCGGTGGAGGCGGCCTTCTTCTTCGCCTTCGCCCGGATCTGCGGCTGCCACCGCTTCTTCACCTCGCGCTCTATGCGCGCGGCGAGGTCGCGGCGGGGCCGCTTGAGCTTCCCTGCGACGTACCGCTCCACGGTGCGCTGGGACACCCCCAGCGCCTGCGCGGCGGCCCTGGTGCCCTTGAGCTGTTTCACCAGGTACTTCATCTGCGCCTGCGCGGACTTCGGGATCGGGCGGGTGAACGCCCCTTCGACCGCGCGGTCCAGGCTCTCCCCGAGGTTGTCGGCCATCGTCACTCCCCGTCGTCGGCGGCGGTGCCGCCGGTCTTGATGATGCGGGCGATGTTCACCAGGCCGTGCTTCTCGTACTGCTCCTCAGCCCAGAGCACGGTCTGGGTGCCTTCGTGCTTGACCATCCCGGGCGACACGCCGAGCCGGAACCCGCCGGGCAGCGGCTTGCCGTCCTCAGTGTGCGGCAGGAAGTCCAGCGGCGAGGGTCCGTCGGAGGGGTAGACGACGCAGTCGGTGCCGACCGCGACCGGGTACAGGTCGGCGGCCGCGGCGACCTTCCGCATCTTGCGGTGCATGTTGATCCGGCTGGCCGACAGGACGGCGGCCCGGATGTCGGGGCGCCACTCCTTGCGCTCCAGTGCCGGCCACGGCTCGAACAGCGCCGTGCTGCGCGGCCGTTCACGGAGCTTGCCGATGCCGCCCTTCGCGGTCGCCTTGATCGCCTTCAGTACGAGCGCCATCTCCGGGTCGACCTGCTTGTGCTGCGCCATCGCCTCGAGGAACGCCTGCTCGTCCATGCCGGACACGACGCCGAGGTCGGCCATCGTGGCCATGTAGGCGTCGCGCAGCCGCTGGTACCAGGCGTCCAGGTAGCCGCCGTGCTCGTACCGTACGTACGCCTCCAGGGGCGCGACGTCGAAGCCGAGCTCCACCGCGTACGCGACGGTCGGTGTGGCGTACCAGGCCGGGCCCTCCGGACGCTCCCCCCGCGCCGTGAACGGGCTGGGCAGCCGCTCATCGAGCTCGATGTGGGACAGGTCGACCAGCCACGAGCCGGGCAGCTTCGCGTCGAACGCCGGGCGCTGGACGTGCGTGGGTCCGCCCAGGCCGACGGTGAGCCGGTTCGCGGCCGCGGCGAACGCCATGTTGACGTCGATCCCGACGACGAACTGCCTGGTGCACTCCGCGTCCGTCAGCGGCCGGCACCAGTCGTACGACTCCTCCATCAGCATCTCGGCAGGAGTCCGCTGGTGATAACGCGCGAACCTGCCCTTCAACACCGGGTGCCCGTCCGGCACCTCACACTCCACCGGCTCATACACGGCGGTCAGCGCGCCCGGCGCCGGCCCGCTACGCCACTCCCCCGTCGCCTCGTCCTTCACCGCCATCGTCGGCGGGTGCAGCGCCGTCATCAGCTCGAGACCCGTGACGGCCGTCGTGCCGCGCGGCGTCATCACCCGCGACGCGTACGTGCCCAGGAATCGGGCCAGGTCCGCCGCGCCCATCGTCGGCAGGATCGGGTGGTCCTTGTTGTCCCACTCACGGACGTCCAGCGCGTTCCAGGCCGGGATGCACAGCTGCACGCAGTTGCGCTTCGCGCCGTCGGCCGGGCGGTAGATCCGCGCCCACGGGCCGAACCCGCGCTGGGTGAGCTGCCATTCGGCGCGCTCCAGCTGCTTGAGAACCTTGTGCCCGGCCGGGAGACGGCCGGCCCGCCGCTCTTCCTCCGACAGGGCGGCGGGCAGGCCGTAGCGCTCCAGCGACGACGGCATCAACACGAGGATCGGATCGGCGTCGCGGCCGTTGCGGTGCAGCCTCGCCTGCCCCAGCCGCGCCTCCTTCAACGTCCACTCCACCAGCGCCGGAATCGACTTAGCGGGAACATCGAGGACCAGGCCGCAGACGCAGTACGCCGACACCACCCCGTCCTGATCGACGTCCACCACGGCCAACGGGCCGTTCTCGAACCGCGGGTCGGCGGTCGCCTGGCCGGACGCCGCCGTGGTGGACGTCTTCGCCGCCTTCTTCGCGCCCGGACGCCGCGACGACGACGTCGGCCTGGTGCTGCTCGCCGCCGGACGTACCGGCGCCGCCGCGGTCGCGGCAGGCGTCCGTGCCGGTTCCGGAGCAGGCGTCTGCACGGCCGGCTTGGTCGGGCCGGTGAACACCTCCGAGACTGCCAGTACTTCGGCCGGGCCGGCTGCTTCGGTGTCCGGGGCGGGGAACCGTGCGGCGAGGCCCTCGAGGAGCCGGGCGTAGGCGGCGCGCTTCGGCGGCCGCGGTTCGGTCTTGCCGGTCTCCCAGTTCCCCACCGCCTCCCTGCGGGCCCGCAAGGCCTTCGCGATCTGTTCCTGGCTCAGTCCGGCCGCTTCCCGTAGACGCTTGCGCTCCGTGGGTGGCGGCAGGGGGTCCTGAGCGACTTCTTCCAGCAGTGCGTCGACCGCGCTGAACAGTGCCTGCTCATCGTTTGCCACAGGGGTCACCTCCGCACCCATCCTACTTGAATCGCGCTTGGATCGCACTTGAAACACTCATGGATCGCGCTTCGATGGTATGTTTGCCCGTCCGCTGAAGATCGAAGGGGAGAGCCGTGGAGCAGCTGCGCCGGGGCGTGAAGCCGACCGCCGTCGGGGCGCCGGTAGTGCCGGACGCCGAGAAGGCCGCCGTGCTCCTGGACGACGTCGCCGCCCGCGGCCGCGCCCTCGCCGAACTTCGCCGGGCGGGCGAGGAGGACTCCACCGCCGAGCTGCAGGCCCGCGTCGCGGCCCGTCAGGCCGTGCGGGCCGCGTGGGCGGAGGGCATCGAGCACACGGTGCAGCTGTCTGTCCTCGCCGAGGCGGGCCTGCCCGACGACGCCTCGCTCGCGGCGGCTGGCCGGGAGCCGGTGCTGCTCACGGCGATCGACCGGGGCCAGAGCTGGGGCCGCCCCTCGAAGGCGGCCGCTGCGGTGTGAGCCGCGAGCCGTACGACACGAAGGCCCTGGCGCCTGTGGGCGCCAGGGCCCCGTTGTTCGGCACCTTCACGAGTGCCGGGGGCCTACGACGGCGCGCGGCGTTGGCGGTTCGCCGCGTTCAGCGCGGCGGCCACAGCGAACGCGGACCGGCTGTTCGCCCCAGCGCTGATCGTTGGTGCGAGCGGCGCAGGTGGCGTGAGGCTCCTGCGCCGTGCGCCTTCAAGAACCTGACTGAGCATCCTCGCCGTGGTTGTGATGACTCCCTTGGTCAGTGCCGGATGAGCGTCGACCTCGAAAATGAGTCGTCGGCTCTCCTGCCCGTCGGGGGTGCGTGCCGGGTCCGAGAACACCTGCACCCGGGGCTCGAAGTAACGGCCGGTTTCAACCAGGAGGTTCGAACGCCGCCGTGCGCCGACCCCACCGGGGTTCAGCCGTTGTTCCTCGGACCGGTCCCATGCCTGCCCCCATTCCCGAAGCGACCTCCCCTTCTCTCCGCACGCCTGGGCGAACGCGAGGACGAACTCGCGGGATGGGCGTCTGCATTTCTGGTGGAGGAACCGCCAGATGGTGGCGTGGGCCAGCACGCCGTCACTGGCATTCTCCAGCTCCTCGTACGTCCGGGCGCCGTCCTTCCTGTAGAGATCGACCAGCGCCGCGTGTAATGCCCTGATGTCCCGCACGTAGCAGGGGTGCGGCACATGCCCGTCGTCGTCGCCGCGGGCGGCGCGGTAGCGGGCTCGCTTCCACAGCCGCTCGGCATCGTCCGGGTCGGCGCCGCAGCCCTCGGCGTAGGCCAGAACTACCTGCAGCTTCGGCACCTGCTCACCGGACGCGGCCCGGATCAGCGTCGAGGCACTGAACTCGGATCGCGCGGCGAGCTGCGAGTAGGTCAGGCCCGCTCGGGCACGCTGATCCCGCAATGAGCGGACCAGCTTCTCCAGCTCCCGGTCGCATGGCGCGATCGGGTTCTCCCGTCGGCCCATGGCTCAGCCCTTCGCCGTCGCAGCGCGCGCACGGCGGACCAGGCGGAAGGCCGTGTCCGTCGCCTCGGCGAGCAGCACCAGCACCGACAAGGCCGGCATCCCCGCCAGGGCAAGCAGCACGGCGAGGACCAGGACGACCACGACGACGGTCACCTCGTGATCGGTCAGCGGCTGGTCGCCGGGCAGGACGCACCCGGCGAGAGCGGTGTGAGACATGATTGTTCTCCTGTCGGTCTGTTTTCGGGCTCCCCAAATGGCCTTCACGTACGGGCGGTTGCCGTCGCCCGTACGAGTGGCTGTTCTGAATGTTGGCGCATGCCGGGTCCTGGTCTGACCGCTCCCTGGATGCGCACGGGGATAAGCGGGGTATAGACCCGTCCTCGGTCCGCACTACGCATTGCACATCCAGTGCTCCGCATCGCAGGGCTTTGCAGGTCAGCAGCGAGATTCCTCGGACCGTTTCACCATTCCCCTCCCGATTGCTGTTGAGCGCGTGGCCTAGGCCGTCGATGCTGGGTGCGACCTCCGATCACGATCGGGGGGTCGGATAGGCCCGTCGGACACTGTGGGGCTCCCCCACGACTTCGGGACATTGCCGCGGGCGGCCGCGTTGCCGCGAGGGCCCCCGCGATCGTCGGTCCGGTCAATTGCCGGCAGGCGCTGAGCGGTCGGCGGCGAATCCCGCCGACCGCTCAGCGCGCAACCACCGCCGATCCGTCTGGGGGCCGCCCCGGAGACCGCAACGAGCAGCGGCGCCGCCAGCAGCAACTGGACCAGCCCGCCGACCAGGCCACGCCCACAGGTCGGCCGCCGACGGCCTGACGGCGAGTCGCGTACCGGTGCCGCCGGCCGCGGCCCGCGCCGATCGTCGAGGCCACCCCGGCATGGCCCCATCTGAAGGACAGACCGCTCGAGGCGTCGTCCGTGCACCTGCTGGCCGCCACACTGGCCAGCGGCGGCAGCCCGGCGCAACTGGCCGACCTGGCTGGCGTCATCGGGGTCCGGCACACGATCGGGAGACGGGTTGCTGTGTGTAGGACCCCTGGCGCCCTGGGTGTTACACAGACGACAATCGCGGTGACGAAGAGTTGTGCGGGGTGGGCAAGGCGGAGGGGGAGAGGCATGAGTGTGCTGTGGCCGCTGGAGCCGGCGACGGAGGCGAAGCACCGGTTGTACAAGCGGTACTTCGACGCGTGGTGGCCGATCCTGCTCCAGTCGAACAAACGAACCGGACGCACCTGGTCCAAGGAGCGTGACCTTGGACGCGTTCGCGGGTCCAGGCCGCTACGAGGACAACGAGGAAGGCTCGCCGGTGTTCACTCTGCACCGGCTGCTGGACCACGGCTCTGTCGCGCGGATGGGCCTGACGCGGAACCGGGTGCAGTTGGTGTTCATCGAGAAGCAGCGTGACCGCTACGAGTACCTGCTGGGCGAACTCGGCCGCGAGTTCGGCGCGCGGGATTAGCGGGGAAGGCGCTCTGGCGCCGACACACACGGTCATCGGACAATCACGGCGGTGGCGGCTTCCTCAGCAGCGGCGATGGCGATGGGGCCGTCGGGGTACCAGCGGTGCTGGCGGCGGCCCTTCTCCGTGTCGTACGCCCGCTGGGCCTCCACCTCGGCTTCCACGCTCTGGCGCAGACGGGACAAGGCGTACCGCTCGTACTCTCCGGCCTCCTGCTGGGCAATCTCGAAAGCGCTGAACGCCTCCGTGATCCGGGCGGTCACCGGGTCGGCCGCCAAGTCGGCCGGGTCTGTGATCTGCAAGAACTCCTGCCACATACGGGCAATCGCCTGCTCGATCCCCGTACGGGCTTCAGTGGCGGCCGCCGCGAAGGCGGCCGACACCCGGCCGGTTGGGCCCATGTGATCCTCCCTCAGTCCTGACTCTTGAGAAGGGACGGCTCTCAGTTGTACCGGGGGTCGGCCATGACCATGGCACCATTCGCCTTACTGCAAGGCCACGGCTCACCAGGACACCCCGTGCACGTCGGGTTGATCCGGTCGCTCGGAGCGTGCTCGGCAAGCTGCGGGGCCGCGACACCCAGCGCCCACCGCTCGCCCGCGGGCAGACTCCGGTCGCTGTTGCCCGCCGCGCGCACGGCCTGGTCGTACGCGGCAAGCTTCTGATGCAGCTCGTCAGGAGTCATGCCGGGCGCCCCACAGTCCAACCCTGGACATCGGACAGACGACCACGCCACAGCGGATGCCTCAACCCTTGCGCCGCATCCCCGTTCAACGTCCCGCGGTAGTTGGTGAGCACGAGAACATCGCGCAAGTGAATGAAGTTGAACGGCTCCCCCTCGCCGAGAGGTTCACTCTTCTCGTCAACCGCTCTGAAAAGCTTCCCCAGCAGCTCCGCACTGCCGCCGGCACCACGCAGGAGGGCGTTCAGTTCGTCCAACCACCGGTCGTGACCGACCAACTCGCCGCAGACCAAGGTCCCGCCCATCATCAGGCTGACAGTCATCGCTGACCCCTTGCCCCCTTCGGAGTTCAGGAAGTCCAAGAGGATGGACAAGTAGAGGTCCTCAACAGGGCCGTACTGGTCCTGCCCGCTGCCCTTGCTCTGTTCCTCGCTCACGCGCGTCTCCCCGCCCGCCATGAGTCCCGGCAGGCACTTCACCCCGGTCGACTCGAATAGCCCAACGCTACCCGCGACCACTGACAACGCCTGAGTCCCGAGCTGTCACCTCGCACTGCCGGCTCGCCGTGTAAGTGCTAAGTCCGGTGGGTCGCCGACCCCGCCCTGGGTTCTGGGTGCGAGCCGGGTCGGTCTGCCTCCGGGGAACGGGGCAGTACGGCGTGTCAGGTGCAGGATTTCGCCTGCCGGCGCCACGGGGAGTGTCCCGCTGAGGCCGCAGGACGTTCAGGCAACATCTTCTGACCGTGACGTCTGGCGGCTCTGACGGCGGAGTTCATCCGGCGTCGGGCGGCGGTCAGGGCGCGGATCCAGTCGGTGAATCCGGGGTCGGGCAGGGGCAGGTCCAGGTCTTCGTCGACGTACCCGACGGCGGCGGGCACGTAGTCCAGGAGGGCCCGGAGGTCGGTGGGCCACTCCGTGCTGACCTCGCGGCTGGCTTTCCTCAGCGCGTTGATGAGCCGCAGGGTCGTGGGCAGGACGCTGAAGTCCGTGAGGGCTGCCTGGTCGAGCACGGTGGTGATACCGGAAGGCACGGCGGGATCGGCACACGTGCCGGCCGGCCCGGGTGTGGCCGGTTCCCTGGCGGTGGGCGGGGGCTCCAGGGTGCGTTCGGCCTGCTGGTGCCACCAGCGTGCTTCGGCGCGCTCGCCGCGGGCGAGGTGATGGAGGTGGAGGCAGTAGGCGGCGGCGTCTCCGTCGCCGGCGGCGTACTGCCACCAGTCGCGGGCGGCTTCGTCGGAACGGGTGAGCTGGAGAATGCAGCCCAGGACACGGGCGCCCTGCGGGTCGGGCAGCGGCTGCGCCAGGACGAACGCGTCCTCGAGGACGTCCAGGGCGGTGGAGGTGACCACCGTCTCGCACAGCGTCTGCAGATCGCGTGTGGCGGCGCGTTCGTCCCATGCCGCCGGTCTGGCCGGTGCGGGGGGCGGGGGCGGGGCGGCGATCCGGGCGGCGAGCCGCTGTTCGGCGGCGTCGATGTCGGCCTGGGTGTAGGGCTCGTGGACAAGGCGGGCACGAGAGAGCAGGTCCTCAACGTGCGAGGTCATCGGTGTGTCCCTCCGTGGTGCGGTCCGGGTCGAGGATCGCCGCCAGGCGCAGCCTGGCGTAGCGGGCGGTCGACCGGACGGTGGCGGCGGCGATGCCGAGTTCGTCGGCGATCTCGGCGGGGGTGAGGTCGTGGAGGTGGAGCAGGACCATGACGTCCTGCTGGCGGTCGGTCAGTTCCCTGAAGGCCCGCAGCAGGGTCAGGGGCTCCGTCAGCTGGCCGATGGGGTCGGTCGTCTCGCGCAGGGCGGCGGTGTCGAACGCGGCCGCGTCGAGCAGGGGCCTCCGCCGGCGTGCCTTCTCGTGGTCGTGGACCTGGTTGCGGAGGATCTGCCACGCGTACGCCTCGTGGTTCTCGCTGACCAGGACCCGGGGCCAGCTGCGGTAGATCCGCTCGAAGGCCGCGTCGGCGGCTTCTTCGGCGTCGGCCAGGTTGTGGAGGTACGACTTGGCGTAGCGGACGTACTTGGGCCGGTGCATCTGGTGGAAGGCGGCGAACTCCACCGGCAGGCGCTGGGGGTGACGGGACATCGGCTGGGCGCCGGAGGCCCTGCGGGACGGGTTCCTCGGTCACCGCTCACCGCCGCCGTCGCGGTGATGGCGGTTCATCTCCGTGACGCCGGCGCGTACGCCCGCGGCGGCCATCCTGCGCAGCAGGACGACGGCGTCACGCCCGAAGACCCGGACCGCGACAGCCAGCATGGTCACGTCCCCGGCGAGTCCGATGGCCATCGGCTGGTGGATTCCCCTCCTGGGTAAGGCGGGCCCGGTGCGCATTCCCTCCCCAGAATGAAGGCCCGGGAGTGCGCCGTTGTGCGCCCTCCACCCAGATGACTGCCAGGCATCACGATGTGTGCACAGGCAACGCGAAAAGAACTACACGGTGCAATCCCCTGGTCACAGACACTTGTTCGCGCCCGCTACGCAGCACCAACGCCCCTCCCAGGTCACCCGTTCAGCCCCCCGGTGACCAGCGCACGCGGCGAATTGGTCCAGTCCTCATTGCGAATTTTGCGCGAAGAAAGCAAACGGTCGTTCTCGAAAAAGTGTGGCTCACGTCACACACCGCACGGCGGACCGCGCACCTTCCGCTCCGCCCCTGCCGGCCCCGAGACCGCGACGACGAGAGCCCTACGCCTCGGTGTGCGCTCACGGGGGGTGAACCGAACGATGCGCGAACGCGCGGACGCCCGCCCCCGGAGCGGAAGTTCCGGTGGCGGGCGTCCGCGGCGGTCGTCTACGCGGCAGACTCGTACGTCACCCGCTGATACCCACAGCCGTCAGCAACGCGCAGCAGGGCGTCATGTTCGGCCTGGTCGACGGACAGGGACCAGCGCAGCTTCGTCGACACCCAGTCCGCGATGTACGTGCAGCGGGCATCGGCGAGCGGTGGCAGCCACTGCGCCGGGTCCTTGTCCGCCTTGGACCTGTTGGTCGCGGCCGTGACCGCGACCAGACTGCGCTCGGCCGTCAGATCGTTCGCGTACGCCTGGCGGCGCTCCTTGGTCCAGAACTTGGCGCCCGAGCCCCAGGCCTCCTTGAGCGGGCCCATGTGGTCGATGTCCAGCTCTGACGGATCGGTCACGACCCGGCCGTCGTAATACGAATGCCAGGTGCCCGAGATGATGCGGCAGTTGGCCTCGACGACCGGCTCGGTACGGGACTCCTCGATGAGGACCTCGGCGCGCGTCGAGCACCCGTCCCGGTCCTCGTCGATCCAGTGACGGAACGCCGTGCGTTCGTACCCGTCGTTGGTCTCCGCAGCCACGGACAGAGCCCGGATCGCGTCGGGAAGCGTCACCTCGGCCGCGTGGGCCGGCGCGCCGCCGAGCAGCGCGACGGCCGCGAGCATGGCGCACAGAGCTGTGCGCAACTTTGTGATCATGCCCCCTTGGTACCGGCGCCCGTACGGGAGTCGGTCGTGATCCGCCGACCGGTCACCCCCACGAGGGAAAACGTCGTACCGCAGCGACTCCCGGCGGCCTCTGTCCGCCAGCCTCGAGCACACCCGCTCCGGGGCTCGTGTCCGCTGATCGTGCCCGGAGGCCCATTGCGCGGCCAGCCGGTACGTCCTGGAGGCGGCCGTAAAGAGGACCCGTATGCGAGACGCTCTAGACTCGTACTCATGTTCGACTTGCCTCCCGATGTGTCACGCCTCCGAGTCATCGAGAAGCAGCTCACCATCTGGCTCGGGCACGTCCGGCGCGCGCTCGCCGAAGCCGAGGGGGAGGCCGCCACCGGGCAGCGGGCCACCGGGACCCGGGATCGTGTCCGCCCGCCAGCTGCGGAGTGGGTCATCGAGCAGTCCCGCGCCTCCGGGGAGGCCGTGGGTGTCCACCGTGGCGACTGCCACCCGGCAGGCATCAGCCGGCCTGCCGGCCGGGACGAGGCGGTGCGGCTGCTCGCGGCCGGTGTGGAGCCATGCCCTTTCTGCCGGCCCGACACCGCACTGGGTGTTCTCTAAGCCCTGCGCGCTTTCGGCCGCTGCTCTCGTCGCGGTCTTGCGGCTCTTCCCGGCCCGCTGTGGCGGCGGGCGTCTGCCGTGCCCGCCGTTGAGACGCGGTGAAGCCCCCCTGCCGCCTGGCCCGTTGGACATAGGCGGGCCAGGCCTCCCCCGGCCGGGCCTGTTGGTGGGTGGATCTCAGATCCACACCAGGGCTTCGACGGCCGCGGGGGCTCCGGGCCATCGATCCCGGCGACGGGGACAGTCGGCGACTCGACCGTGGCGCCGCTGTTCCGTCTTGTCCAGCAGGGGCGGTGATCTGATCGAGCGTGATGAGCCCGAGACAGCCGGCGTCTTGCGGTTGGGCTGGCGGTAGACCCAGGTTGCCGGACACTCGTTGGCTTCGCCCCGCTCAAACAAGCATCGGCCCGGGGCCCCTCCGGTCCGCCTGCGCTCCGCCGCGAGGTCATCCGGCGCGCCCCGCATAGGCGTTGTCCGCGATTCACGGACGCCCCTCGGCAAGGTTGGCTGAAAGTAGCTGCACGAAGGAGGTTGCCACTCATGTATAAGAGATACAGGTTCAGTGATGCATAAGGATGCAGCACTCGAAGTGAGACGAGGAATCAGCCTTGAGTCACGTTCTCCCGCTCGCGAACGGCCTGCGCACCGACCACCCGGTGCCGGGTCTGCCGTTCGTCGACGACTCCCACCTTCCGCTCGACGAGGGCCCGGAGGCCATCGAGGCCGTCGGCCGTCACGAGGCCACCGGCATGTGGGGCCGCTTCGACAAGAACCGCGCCGACGGCGGCTGGCGCGCCTTCACCACCGACCCCAAGCAGCACTCCCTCGGCTGGTCGGTGCGCTACCGCCCCGGCCACGGCCGGACCGTGCTGCTCATGCGCGACGGCGACACATCCCTCCTGCACAGCCAGTGGGCCGAGGACCAGCTGCTGTTCCGGGCCGGCGGCTACTGGTGGAACGGCGAGACCTGGTACCGGCCCGGCCAGGTCTGGGATCCCGTCGCGCAGGACTACGACCGGCGCAAGGCACGCATGGCCGTCACCGTCACCGCCTCCGACATGCTCGACGGCCGCGCCGACCCGGCCCGGGCATACATCGGCAAGGTGCTCACCTTCAACCCCGACGAGACCGCGCCGGACAACTGGCTCGACCACCTGGCGCTGTGGGCCGAGCGCCGCCAGGAGCAGGAGAACACGCTCGAGCCGGAGCGGTGCGTGGTCGACGTCTCCAGCCCCGAGCTGACAGGGGCGCAGCTGATCGGCGCCCCGGAGATGGCCGAGCTGGGCGGGATCAGCGCCTCGACGCTGCGGGCCTACATCTCGCGCGGCAACAGCGAGGTCCCGAGGCCGCAGGCCGTCGTCGGCGGCCGAGACCAGTGGGCCCGCGCGGTGGCCGACGACTGGGCGGAGGCCCGCCAGCGCTCCTACGAGGGGGTCGGGGCCGCGATGTCCGCCGGCGACCGCGACAGCCTCTCGCCCGGCGCGGCCGAGGTACGCGACCGGTTCGCCGCCGACTTCCAGCACACCCTGTTCGACCGGCCCGACGTGCGCAAGCGATGGGTGCTGCGCCAGCGCAACCAGGAGTCCGTCGCCGAGATCGCGGGAGAGCTCTCCTGGTCCGTCGCCTCCAGCCTCGACCGCATCATCCCCACCGAGGACCTTGGCGCCGTCGTGCAGCGCGCGGTGATGGCCGACCTCGCCGACTACGCCGAGGAGTCCAAGAAGGAGGAGTCCTGGTACCTGCTCAACCTCACGCCGCCGGTGGGCAAAATGCTCGTCTGGTTCATCCGCCACTTCCCCGGCGAGGCGTACGCCACCATCGGGGAGATCCAGCGTCAGGCCAACGCCAAGTGGGGCGTACCGGCAACCGACACCCTGTACGTACTGCGCAGGGACCTCTCGCTCGGCGGGAAACTGACCGACGAACAGCGTGAGACGTACTTCGCCCTCCTCGAACCGCACGCGACCACCGACTGACGGCACCAATGAACGACACAGGAGGCCGGAGCCAATGCCAGTGGCTCCGGCCCCTACTCAGCCATGGGGCACCTCGCCTGGTCGACTCCCCCGCACCAGCCCGGGCCGGAGCCAGGGTCCGTACCCGTAGCTCCGGGGCCGATCAGTCAGATCTCCGCAGTCCGTGGCATTGCCCTGCGCGGCTTCGGCCACGAAACTCGTGGATCCTCGTACCCGGCGTCGGCAGTGGTTGAGGGTCATACGGCGACCCCCCGGCGCGCGGCCGGGGGGTCGCCGTGGTTCGGGCGGGCTACCGGCTGGGTGCGTGGCCCTCGATCAGGCGCATCAGCCAGTCGGGGGTGACGGTGGTGTCGGTGGTGCTCGACAGCTCGATGCTGGTGGCGTCCATGTCGACGATGCCGTTGGCAAGGACGCGGTAGCCGGAGACGCTGGCGTGCCAGGTGTGCTCGCTCGCGCCGGTCTCGCGCCGGTAGGTGATCCGCGCCCCGTACGGGGCGAGCGTCGTGTCGAAGCCGTCGCTCAGCTGCGGGGTGTCCGCCCGCTCAAGCACCGCAACCTGAACCTGCTCGGCCGCTACAGCTTCACCGCCTCCACCCCGGCCGCTGGCGCCCTGCGCCCGCTGCGCGACCCGGAGGCGCCGGAGCTGGACGAGGACGACGACGGAGGCGGGCCGGACTAGTCGTGGCCGACCAGGGCGGTGATGAGCTGCGGGCCCTGGCCTTGGTCAGCCGCTTCGCGGCCCTCTACGGCGGCGCGCTAGGACGGCTACCGGCTCCGGCCGCGGTCAGCATCGGGGCCGTCTGGGCGGTAGGGCCGACCGGACTGCCCGGAGCCCCGCGGGTCTGTCCCGGCCGCCGGTGGGCCGTCCGGCCGTCTGGTGGTCGTCGTGCTGCGCAGCCGGGCTGCCGCGGATGACGGCCGGGCCGGCGCGAGCCGCTGGACGGCTGCGGGCGGCAGGATCGCAGCGGCCTCCCGCTCGATTCTGGACAGCCTCTCGTGCCACTCCGGTCCGAGTCCGCGGCTTGTTTCGCGCAGCCGGAGCTGGGTGTCGACGAAGTTCTGGCTCGCCGCCGGCGACAGGGGTCGGGCCCGCTCGGCTTCGATACTCGCGCGGAGGGCAGGTGGCCTGATCCACTGGGTGTCGTCGTTCAGGCTGTTGCTGTACCGGGGCTTGGTCTCCCCTCGGCGGTAGACGCTGGCCAGGTCCACCAGATATCCGTGGTCGACCCGGTCGGCCAGCTCCAGGATGCCGCTGAACGACTGGTCGGCGTTGGCCTGGACGGTGAGCCGTCCCTGACCGCGGTCGGCGAGCTGCTCGAAGTAGCGTGCGGCGATGCCCTGGTTGCTCTCCGCGCGAGAGACGCCCATGAACAGGGCTTCCAGACGGACGGCCGACTGGCGGTAGGCCCGCATCTTGTCCTCCACGGCCAGCGCGTTCTGGGAGGTCTCCTGGATGATCGCGTTGAGCCCGTGCGAGCGGACGTACTCCTCTGCCTGCGCCATCCAGGCCCGGCCATCGGCACGGGTGTAGGCGGCCATGAGAGTGTCGTCCCGTGCCATCAGGTCGCCGTAGGCCGGGTGGTAGGGCTTGTAGAGGTCGCTGTCGACGTCCACGAAGCCGCCGTGCCGGTTGAGAGCCGCTGCGACGTCCTCGGTGACGCGGCTCTTGCCCGCACCGGGCTGGCCGATGATGAAGACCACCGTGGGGATCGTCTGCGGGTCCCGCCCGGCCAGCAGCTGGGGGATGATCCTCTCACGGAAGATCCTCCGATTCTCCGCCTCCGGGAGACGGTACCGCTCGACTTCGGCGGGGTCGATCGTGCTTGGCGAGGGCTGGCGGGCCGCTGCCACCGGCAGGGACTGCACCATTGGGTGCAGGCGGGCGGCCGCACGCTCCTTGATGCGGTGGAGCGGTTCGACGGTTGTGCTGTCGGGGCCCTTCTCCAGCTCTCGGACGGCACCGAGCAGACTGCGGCTGGTTGCGAGGTCCCACGGGGTCGTGGTCGCCATGGCGGTGAGGAGTGCTTCCACCGCTGAGTGCCGGGAGCGGTCGGCGTCCGTCCAGGCTGCCATCGGCCCGATGCGGTGTGCGTCGCCCAGCATGCGGTAGAGCGCGTCGAGGGTGGTGTCGTTGAGGTGCTCGGCGGCGGTGAAGTTGATCGCCACGCGGTGGCACAGGCGCAGCCACCCGGCCGCTTCCGCGGCCGGCAGCGGGCGGGCCCGTTCGGCCTCGATGGCAGCTGCCCCGACAGGCTCCCGCAGCCAGGATCCGTCTGGGGTGCGCACGTTGGTGTAGAGGTCTTGACCGGTCCGGTTGGTGACCTTGATCCGGTGGATCTGGGGAGCGGCCTCGGCTGCCGTCACGGCAAGGGGGACCATGCGGTAGGCGTTCTGGGACCGGTCGGGATAGACCCAGCGGCCCGGTGCGGCATCGTGCGCCGGCAGGTGACGGTTGAGGGTGTCCAGGCTGCTGCGTTCCAGCCGGACAGCGAGGGCAGTCATCTCGACCTGATAGCCGTAAGCCGCATACGTGTCGGCGATGGTCAGCAGCGCCTGCGGGTCCTTGAAGGTCCCCTCCAGGAGCAGTCCGTAGCCGTGCTGGCGCGCATGCTCGTGGCTCATGGCGACCCAAGCCGTGGTGGCCTGCGCCGTGGCGTCCTTCATCAGCAGGGGGTGGGCGGCCAGCACCTCCGCGTACCGAGGGTGCAAGGGGCGCAGGTCGTCCGGGCTTAACGCGACCAGATCGCCTCCGTCCGGCTCCTGCCGCCGGGCGGCGATGGCCTGGCTCTTGCCCGCGCCCTGCTGGGCGCCGAACAGCGCCAGCACGGGCTGGGACTGCGGGCTGTATCCGTCGAAGACGAAGGGTCGGACCACTTCCTCGAAGAGCGTCCGAAGCTGGCCGTCATCGAGGAAGTAGTCACTGGGCTGTGCAGTGCTCACCGGCTCTCCAGGCGGGCGATGTCGCTCTGCCACTGCGCGATCTGCTCCAGCAGCTCGTCGCGGTCGCGCGCCGGGACCCGCCGGGTGGCTGCGCGTACGGCATGCGCCCGCTCTTGCCACTGCTGCGACTGTTCTGCCTCAGCCCCGGCCTGAGCGCGGGCCATGAGCAGGCCGATGAGCCGGGAGGCGGTTTCCGCGAAGACGTCGTACACCGTGGCGGTCGGCACGTCGTCGAAGGCCTTCGGCCGGTTGCCGTCTGCGGGGTGGGCCGGATCGGTCTCGGGCCGGACCTCGCGGGCCAGAGCGGAGTAGCGGGCGCGGGCTTCGGCGATCTGCTGGTGGTCAGTGGAGCGCAGCGCCTCCCTTTCGCGGGCGAGCCGGTGCTGCGCGGCCAGAGCGGCGTCGACCGCCTCGCGGTTCGGCTGGGCCTTGGCCTCCTCGGCGGCGATCACCGCGGTGTAGGCGCCGACCAGCCCGTTCACCGCCTCGATTGCGGCCTCGTACGCGGCAGTCTCCTCGTTCGACCAGCCATGCGTCTCCAGCTCGTGGGTGATGGAAGTTCCGTTGCCTGGGGTGGACATATGGCTCCTTCTTGTAGGGGTTCATCATCGGGGAGGACGCGCCGAGATCAGAGGCGGTTCGTCGAGGTCGCCATGTGCTGGGAGGCCGCCGCGACGAACCTGTCCGCCGCGGTGACGGCGGTCTCGCGCAGCAGGTCGAGCGAGTTCTTGTCGGTCGCGCCGCGCAGCACGAGCACGGCCCCGCCTCACGGCCCGGGTCAGGAGAGCAGCCCCGGCCGCGCTCGCTGACGGGTTGTCGGAGGTAGATGGTCACGGCCCGGCACCGCGCCAGGCGCTGGGCACGATGCCGGGCAGGCGGTGGTCGATCTGGTGCTCGTTCTTGGTGCAGCCCGCGAACGGCCCGTGGGAGCTGCGCAGTTCGCGCAGGGCCGGGTCCAAGTGGTCCCGGTGCCAGACCGAGGGGCCGGTGTACCCGCAGGACGCCGGGTCGGTCAGCTCCTGCCATGCCAGCCACAGAGCATGGAGGCGGGCGATGGCGACAGGATGCTCGAACCACTCGGGGCACCAGCGGGCATCGGCGCTCGGCTCAGCCAGGTAGCCGGGAACGAGTACGCACTCCACCCACTCGATCAGAGCGCGCATCTCGTCGTCGTACTGCGGGGGATCGAGCAGCAGGATGAACGGCGGGTACTGCCACTCGTCTTCGTCCGTTCCATCGTCGCTCTCCCCGCCGGCCGCCGCCGCGTCGTCGGGTGCCTCGCCCGGCTCACCGCCCTCGGTGAGGGCCTGAACCTCGGCGGTCAGGGCCGCGAGCTGGGCCTTGAGGTCTTCGATGTCCTCGAACATGCCGGCCGGCACGTCCAACCGCGGTGTCTCGCCTGGTTCATCGGGCACGGCGGGCCGCCTGCCGGTCCGCGTACGCCGCGACGGCGCGCTTGGTGAGGGCGGCCTCCTCGGCGGCCATCTGCGGGCCGATGTGCGCCAGCACCTCCTCCGCGTACCAGGGGCGCAGTCCGATCTGCGCGACGGGCATACCGGTGGCCAGCAGCAGGGCCGTTCCCTTCCTCATGGAGCGGATCTCTGCAGGGTCGAGTACCTGCTCGCGCTGCTCGGACCAGCTGCGGCTTTCGCCGTCCTTGCTCTTGGAGAACGAGCCGCGCTCGACGTGGTGCGCGCCGGTCAGCGTGCTGATGTCCTGAGCGAACTTCGCGTCGTCGATCCCGACGCCGATCAACTTCTTGGTGGCCGCGCTCCACATCGCGTCCATGCCGACCTCGCCCCACGCCTTCACCCCTTGGCGGTACGACTGGAGGATCACGAACGGGGTGATGCCCCGGCTGCCGAGGTGGGAGTACAGGTCGGGGAGGTCCGCGATTTTGCAGATGTTGGCGGCCTCGTCCAGGACGGCGCGCATCGGCTCGGGCAGGCGGCCGCCCGCGCGTTCGCCCGCCTCGGCGCCGGCGGTGAACACCGCGTCGGCGAGTGCGGCCACCACGGCGGACGCGGGCCCGCCCTTTTTCGACAGGAGGTAGAGGGTGTCCTTGCTGGTGGCAAAGTGCTCGGGGTCGAAGCAGGGCCGGTGCTTGTCCGGCGTCACCCACGCGAGCACCTTCTCGTCCCGCAGGGCGGACATGGCGGTCCGGGCGTTCTGGTAGATGCCCGACTGGGTCTCTTCGGCGATGTTGATGGAGGATTCGACCTGTTCGGCGAGCACGGGTTCGCGCTGGTAGAGGATGCGGAGAGGGGCCTTCTCCTTCGGGTCGGCCAGCCACTTCATGACGTCCCGTACGGTGCCTCGTTCCCACCAGGCGGCCCGGAAGAGGCCGACGAGCAAATTACCAGCGGCCTGGGACCAGAACGGGTCTGCCTGCTCGTTGGTGATCTGGGTGACGAAGTGCGAGGCGAGGCGTTCCGCGTTCTCCAGAGTGTCCGCCTGGGCGACCATGTCCCACCACATGTCCCGCTCGGCCTGCGCGACGCCCTGGGTGTCGAGAATCCAGGCCTGGCCGACCTTCGACCGGCTCCCGAGGGTGGCGGCATAGACGTCGGCCTTGTTGCTGGTCAACAGCAGGGCCGCCGGGGCTTCTTCGGCCACGGGGATGGCCAGCGACGTCGACTTGCCCGCGCGGGGCGCCATGATGGCGATGTAGGTGTCCTCGTCCGACCCGCGCAGTTCCACACCGGACGGCCGGTGGTCGCCGAGGAGCACCCCACGGTCCCGGGCCGGGATCTCCTTCGGCCTGATGTCCTTCAGCGAGGCGCGCAGCCGGGTCGCGGTACGGGTCGCGTGTTTCGGTGTCAGCTCCCGCACCTGGTGCAGGGTGGCCAGACTGCTCGGGTTGCGGAACCAGCGGAACGCCCACCGCAGCCCCCACACGACGAGGGCGACGACAGCGAGATCGAGCAGCCCCGCGCCGATGGTGGACGCGGTCTGGGAGTGCGGCCACGCCGTCGACCAGTCGGTGGCCATCTGGTAGGCGCCGACCAGGGACAGGGGGAAGGGCGCGACGTCCTCGCCGGTCAGTGCGGCGCCGGCCGCCGCCCCGGCCCATGTCGAGACGGACAGCGTGACCGCTCCCCCGAGCACGATGCCGCCGAAGGCCCATGCACGGTCGTTCTCCGTCATCATCGGCTGCCGTCCCCCGTGGTCGTCGCCCTGCGGCGGTTGGTGTCCGTGCGGTACAGGCGCTGTTCGGTCGCGGTCAGCTCCAGCGACGCCGCGATCCCCGGCCTGGTGCCGATCTTGATCAGGTACTTGCCGCGTCCCGGGTGGCGGGTGCCCTCTTCGTCCACCAGGCGGGCCCCGTCGTCCTGGGTGGGTTCGATGTCGAGTCCGGTGCTCGTCGCGGACGACCACGAGCCGATCATCATGCGCTCCTGCTCGGTGAGGGACCTTTTGCCGGTCACCCGGCGCAGCTCCTCCTCGGATGACGCGCCGATCACCCAGGTGTCGCACCGGTCCATCAGGCCCCGCGCTTTGGCGCGGTCGGTCTCGGTGGGCAGCGCCTCGACGTCGAGCAGGGAGTGCGTGACGTAGAGCGTGACGTCGTCGGTGGTGCGGTTGAGGCGGCTGATGGCGTCCATCGCGTCTACCAGGCCGGGCCCGGACCGCAGGGCCCGCCACATCTCGTCCATCGGCAGCACGAGTTTGCGGTCCATCAGCCCGATGCTGCGGGCGCTGTCGATCGCGCTGTAGGTGTACGCCCACGTGGCGATCATCCCGGCGGAGACGACGTCGTTTCCGCGAGCCCGCAGGGCGGAGATGTCTACGGAGACCGCGGGCGAGTTGATGTCCAGCGGGGTGGTGGTCGGCCCGTCGAAGAGACCCTTCAAAGGGCCGCCGATCAGGTTGTCGAGACCGGCGATGACGCTTCTCGTCAGGTCCCGGTAGCGCTCGCCGTCGGCGGCGAGCTTCGCCCGCAGCTCCTCCGGTGCCTCCCGCAGCACCCGGACCACGTCGGGAACGATGGGGTCGCTGCCCTCCGCCTGGGCGGCGGAGGCGAGTTGGACGGCGGTGTCCAGCGCGCTGCGCTCGACCTCGTTGGGGGCTCTGCCGAGCCCGTGCTTCGTGGACAGCAGCGCGACCAGCGTCTCCAAACGGCGCCCGTTCAGGACGTCGAGCAGGGCCTCCCGGCGCTTGACCGGCAGCCACTGCACGCTCCCCTTCAGCGGGCCGCTGTCGAGCGGGTTGAGGCGGCCGATGCCGTCGCCGATCCGTACGACGGAGCCGCCGAGTTCGCTGATCAGCGTGCTGTACTCGCCCTTGACGTCACCGGGGATGCACACCATATGCCCGTACGCGCTGTAGACGAGGCACACCCGTTTGACCAGCGCGCTTTTGCCCGCGCCGGGCTGGGACATGACCCACACGCCGGGGTTCGTCGTGAGCTTGCCGGTCCAGCCGGACGGGTCGATGGCGACCAGCTCGCCGGTGAGGACGTCCCGTCCGACCGGCACGCCGCGCGGAGGCAGGCCGGAGCCGAGGAGGAAGGGGTAGATGCCGCCGGCCTGGCTGGTGGGGCCGGTGTAGACGGTGCCCGCGTCCTCGACCGGTACCTGGCCGCCGAACCGGCCGCCCCATCCCAGCCGGGGCGCGAACCGCCCCTTGAGCTTCTTCTCGGCCTGCCGCTCCTCGCGGCTGGGAGTTTGCTCGACCACCCGCGTCACACGCTTGGGTGTGGTCACCACGGGCGGCTTCGGTTGCCGTGCCATCGTCAGTCCTTCACCAGCGGGTTGTAGCCGAGGGGCAGTCCGGCGGCGAACACCGCCGACTGGGCTCCGTACGCGGGCCTCATGCGGATGCTGCGCGTCGCCTTCACCGCGCGCTGGAGCTCCTGGCGCGCGGCGGGCAGGTCGGCCGTACTGCGGGCGGTCACCGTCACCATGAGCGTCCAGTCGACCACCTGGGACCCACCGGCGACCTGGGCGGCGGCCTTCTCCGCCCGATGCGCGTCGGCGCGCTGGCTGTACTTCGCCCGGCCCTTGACCTCGGCGGTCGCCTGCGCCCGCTGGTGGGCGTGGCTGATCTCCCGCTCCAGCACGGCCTCGCCCTCGTACGGGTCCAGCACGCGGTAGGCGAGGGTGATGCGGCGCTGGAAGCGGCCCGGGGCCAGCAGCGGCAGCAGCACGGAGTAGGGGATGGGGCGGCGTGGCATCTCGCGCAGCACCCAGCTGACAGACACCGCCCCGTCGTGGCTGTACTCCTCCCAGCCGTCGTCGGCGGCCTGCGGCCCGCACTCGCTCCAGCTGAGTTCCGCGATCGCCGAGTCGCGGGCGTTGAAGACCTCCGGGTCGTACGCGGCGCGCACGATCCGGCGCAGGTCAACGTCGGTCGCCCGGCGCTCCACGTCGGTTCCGGTGCCGGACAGGTCGATCGAGTCGACCACCTTCAGCGTCTCCGCGACCTGCTCGGCGAGATCCACCGGCGGGGTCGCGGTCGCGTTGGGGTCGACGGTGACCGACATCCACGGCGCCACACTGGCGGTGGCGTGCGGGGTGGTGCGCACCAGCTCGTCGATGATGTCCCGGGCCAGCTGCGGCGCACCCGGGTCCTTGCGGGCCCGCACGTCGTCGCCGAGGGCCTCCCCCGCGCCCGGGGTGATCTGGATCGTCACCGTCGCGCCCTTGATCTGGTCGTCCGTACTCATCGCGTCCAGCACGGACGACCAGGTGCGCAGACCGCTCTGCACCGCCCCGGTGGGGGCCATCAGGCTGCCGCCGGGGGCCAGCAGCGTGCTGACGGTCATCCGCCCCGTCACCCGGTCGTGCACCACCCCGACCGTTTTGCCGGTGGTCGGATCGTGGGCCTTGATCAGCGTGGCCCGCGCTCCCACCCCCGGCAGATCCAGGGCGTACGGGTGCGGCAGCAGCACGCGGCGGTAGGAGGTCGCCTCCACCCTGGAGGCCCGCCACCAGGAGATCCGCGCCCAGTAGTAGGCCAGCGCGGGCATGCCTTGCCGGCGTGCGGCCGCCAGCACGAGCATCACGGCCGTCAACGGCAGCGTGACCAGAAG
This sequence comes from Streptomyces sp. NPDC058665, assembly GCF_042714995.1. Taxonomy (NCBI): domain Bacteria; kingdom Bacillati; phylum Actinomycetota; class Actinomycetes; order Kitasatosporales; family Streptomycetaceae; genus Streptomyces; species Streptomyces sp. NPDC058665. The sequence continues at coordinate 76,863 of NZ_JBHXRX010000024.1, read as the reverse complement.
CGTGACCGGCGCCTGGGTGGCCAGCAGCCCGTCCGCCACCAGCACCGCGACCGCGAATATCGTCGCCCCTCTGGACAGCCCGCCGAACCCGAAACTCTGACGCGCCCGGAAGCCGTCGACCATCAGCGTCGTGGGTACCTCGTGAGAGGTCATTGCTTCCCGCCGCCCATCTCTCCGCCCGCGCCCTGGATCGCGTCGTTGACGCCGTCCAGGACCTGAATGGTGGCCGCGGCCGCGATACCGACCGGGCCTGCGGCAGCCGCGGCACCGGTCGCGCCCGACGCGCCCGCGGCTTCGCCGCCCGCCGCACCGGCACCCGCCGCCGCCTCGCCGCTGCCGGCCGCTGCCTGGCCGGGAATGGCCGCCTCGTTCCGGGCGGCCTGCGCCTGGGCATCGGCCCCCGCACCGCCGCCCTCGCCCCCGCCCTGGCTGTCCATGCTCTGCTGGACGTACTGAGCGTGCTGCACGGCGCTGGTCGGCGAATCGCCGCCGTCGTCACTGCCTCCGCCACCCTTGCCGCTGCCGCTGATGTAGCCCGCAGCCGCGCCGAACGCCCCGCTCGCCCCACCGGCGGCCATGCCGCCGCCGACCGCCGCGCCGAACGGCGCGAAGATCTTGGTGAGCGGGCCGGGCGCGAGGACGCCGAGGACCAGGGTCGCGCAGCCGCGCAGCCACTCCACCAGCGTCTTCGAGTGGCCGAACTCGGCGAATCCCGTACAGATGATGATCGCCAGAATCGGTTTGTAGGTCACGACCACCAGCCCGGCGGTGATCAGCTTGGGTGCCCACTGACGGGTGGCGTCCCCGCCCGACCGACCGCCGCCGGCCACCGGCAGCAGCAGACAGATGATCGGAATCGCGCTCTCCCGCAGGAACACGGTGACCAGTTGCATGAAGCCGACCAGCAGCAGCACCGTGACGATGCACAGCAGCGTGATCGGGTTTGCGATGTAGACGGGGACCATGACCGCGACGATCCGCTCGTACGCCTGCCCGTCGTCCTCGAAGGTCGCGTTCACCAGGCCGGTGGTCAGGGCGTCCCCCGCCACCAGCAGAAGCGCGAACATGCTCACGCCGAGGGCGGACAGCAGGATGTTCTCCACCCAGCCGAGCATCGCTCTGCCCGCGTGCTTGGTCTCCCCGGTGAGTGCCATCTTGCCGAGCTGCCACATCATCCCGGCCACGGCGATGACCAGACCGAGCCAGGTCAGCATCCCGGCGAGTGTGGCGTCCCCGTCCCACAAGCCCGTGGCCGCCAAGTCGAGCGACGGGCCCATGAGCGCGACGGTCAGAACCTTCTTGATGATCCATTTCGTCACGTCGGCAGCGGACTTGATGACGTCGCCGAGGGCACTGTCCCAGACAGCTTTCCACTCCGCCTTGATCTTCTTCGCGACCGCGTCGCCGACCTTGTCGCACATGTCCCCCGTGTCCGGCAGCACGGCCCAGGCGATTCCCGTAGTGACGTCGCAGGCGACCTCCACGCCGCCGTCGATCGGCCCGTCGGCGAACGCGGGCTGCGGTAGGGACACCGACAGCCCGAGCACCGCGACCAAGGCGAGGAGCAGCGCTGCCAGTCGGCGCTTCACGACGCTTCCCGGATGGCCGTCCACCCGGCCGCGTTGAACGCGGCGTCACCCGGGGCCCCCATCTCCGGCCGGGCCTTCCCCTCGGTGTCCCGCAGAGCCTGCTGGGTGGCGGCGCCCGTCACCTTCCAGTCGCCGCCGGTCCACTGCGCGCCGGCCAGCGTGCGGGTGTAGGAGCCGGACTCCTTCGCGCTCTCCCCGTTCTTCTGCGTCACACGCGACAGCAGCCACACAGTGACCTCGCTGCCCGACTCCTCGATGATCTGGTAGCCCACCACGGCACTGCGTACGTACGCGCCGGACGGCAGCGGCCCACCCGGGCTTACGCCCATCTGCCGGGCGAGCGTCTTGTCCGTCTGCAACGCGCGCAGCTCGACCTTCTCGGCGGCCTCCGACGACTGGTCCGCCGCGCTGAGGTATGAGTAGTAGATCCGCAGTTGCTCGTCGACGGCGGTACTGCCGCCCTCAATGGCGGTCGAGTTGGAGGCGGCAGCCATCGCGACGGCCCCTTCGGTGGTCCGGGGGAAGCCGACCTCGCTCCCGCTCTCGTCGGTGCGCTTCCCCCGCGGAAGCGCAACCCACCGCTCGGGCTCGGTCCAGTCTTCCGGCGCCGCGTACGTCGGGCCGGGGTCGGCGGCCGGGGGCGTGCTCGCACCCGCGCTCGAACCGGCACTGCCCGGAGTGTCCTTGCCGTCGTCGTCCCCGCTGAACGCCACGTAGCCCGTCAGGGCCAGAACGGCCGCGAGCGCGGTGCCCGCGAGCCAGGCTCCCTTGGTGTTCCACGTCCCCCTGGTGCGTCCCATGGCCCTCAGCCCGCGATGCCGTTGAGGATGGCGATCAGGGAACTCGACAGCAGAATCGCGGCGATCCCGCCGCCCATCCACTTGAACGGTTCGGACCCGCCCCCGTTGCGGGACTTGTCCGAGACTGCAAGCTTGTAGACGCCGTAGCCCGCGCCCCCGACCCCGGCCAGGATCAGCAGCCACAATCCGTAGCCGAAGATCTCCGAGACGGGGCCTGACAGCCCCGGAATCTTCGTCGGTTTGGCCCCCGGGATGAGACCCCCCTCGGGGTCATCCTTCGCCGCCAGGTGTCCGGCGAGCGTGTAGAGCTGGGTGGACAGCGTCATGTTCAGTTCCCCTCCATCGTGCGCCGCAGCTTCTCGGCCGCGGCCTGGACATCTTTGTGGAGCAGGGCCTCTTCAGGGCCTGTGACGGCGCGCAGGACCGGCAGGTACGGCAAGGTCACCAGACCGGCCAGCCGCCCCTCCAGAGCACGGACGAGGTAGCGCGCCTCCGCGACCGGGCGGACTGGCGCGTCGGCGACCAGCACCAGCCACGGCCGGGGCAAATCGCCCCAGTGGAGCAGCGTCTGCTCCACGGACGTCACGCCGTAGAGGGTCGTCTCCGCCAGGATCACCGGCTCTGCCCCGTACGGGATCGGCTCGCCCGGATCCATGACCCGGGCCCGCTTCCCGCCGGCGCCGCCGTCAAGAATCTCGGCGACCGTCGCCACTGCGATGCCGTACCCGACGGGAAGCAGCGCGTACCGGGGCCCCATCTCCGCCTGTCTCGGCGGCATTGAGGCGATCGAATGGGCCAATTACGTCACAACTCCCCCTTTTTGACTGCGCGTCAGTCGCTGGCCTGACCGCAAGAAATGCTGAGGTTAGCGTGCATCACTGCAAACACGGGTCGCGTTCTCTCGTGATCGCCAGGGGCTCAGACGATAGGACCCGGCACGCCGCTCCACCCGTCAACACCCTTATTGCGCAGAGCATTTAGGCATGAATCAATGATCACCGGCCGTCATCGGAAATGCCAGCGAAATAGTGTTCACAATACCGAATACTGCGTTCATCGGTCATGCCCCCGTCGGATAGCCAAGCCCGTCGTACGGAAGGTTCGAGCAGCGCAAACGGAACCGCCCCCATGAGACGGCACCTGACCCTACGTGATGCTCAGGTCACCGCTTGAACTCGGGGGTCGCAGCCGAACCACGGAGCGTGCCCGGAAGGTCACATGATCTAGTACCGGTAGAAAGTCGAGTACACGGGGGGACAACTTTGAAGGTGCTCATCAGCGCCGCCGCCGCGTTCATCGGCCTGTTCGTGGTGGCGATCAGCCTGATCGTGATGGTGATCGTCGGCGAGGACGCCGAGGCCATCGACCTGTCCGACGGTGGCGGCGGACTCCAGGGCGTACCAGCCGAGTTCAGATCCTGGATCCTCAAGGCCGACGCCGAATGCGACCAGCCCGCCATGACGCCGGCGCTGCTCGCCGCACAGCTCTGGCAGGAGTCGAAGTTCAAGACCAGTGAGGAGGAGGCCACCTCCAGCGCGGGCGCGCAGGGGCCCGCGCAGTTCATGCCCGGCACCTGGACGACCTGGGGCCGTGACTCCGACGGCAACGGCGAGGTCTCCCCCTGGGACATCGGTGACGCCGTCATGGCGCAGGGCCGCATGATGTGCTCCCTGCTCAAGCAGGCGAAGAACTCCGGCTACCCCGGCGACGTACGAGCGCTCGCGCTGGGCGGCTACAACGCAGGATGGGGACGCGTCGTCGAGTTCGGCGGAGTGCCCCCGCAGTCGTTCGCCAACGGTGAGACGTACAACTACGTCCAGCTCATCCTCTCCACCATGAAGAGGTTCCAGGGCCTCGGCCGGCTCCAGGTATCCGGATCCGGCACTGGCCCGGACGCCCTGCGCAAGGCAGGCACCCGGATGGGCACCCCGTACGCATACGGCGGCGGCGGCCCGTCGGGTCCGTCGACCGGATTCTGCGACGGCAACAACGGCTACAGCGGCGGCCGGTGCGCCGCGTCCTCGACCACCGGATTCGACTGTTCCAGCCTGGTCCAGTACGCCTACTGGTCCTCCGTCAGACTGCCGCGCACCGCCGCCGCACAGTACGGAGCCACCTCCGACCGGGCCGTTGCCCGAGCCGACTTCCAGCCGGGCGACCTGCTGTTCTGGGCACACAGTGACGGCTTCGTCTACCACGTCGCGATCTACGCGGGCGACGGCAAAGTCCTCCACGCGCCGCGCACCGGGCGCCACGTGGAACTCGCCCCCCTCACCTCGGCAATGCCCCAGGATGACTACCTCGGCGCGACCCGACCCTGACGCCGAAACGACGTGTGCCGCAGACCCGAAAGGGCCTGCGGCACCCGTGCGTTGGGGCGTGGACTACTTGGTCTTGCCGTCCTTCGCGACGGGCCCGGCCTCCCGGTGCGGAGCCACCGCCGGTGAGGTGGGCGCCGCGCCCTTCGCCGCGGTCGCCTTAGTAGGTCTCACGCTCGGCGACTGCGACCGGGCCGCGATGGTGTTCACCTTCACGCGGGACTCCGTCGCCGGTCCGCCGACTGCCCTGCACAGTGCGTCGTTAGCGGCCTGGACCAGCCGTCCCCCCACCTGCGTCTTCGGTCCCTCCTGCCATGACGTGTCCTTCGACAGACGTGCCAGGTGCGCCGTAACCGGCTTGCCGTCGCGTTCCATGTCGGCCATCCGCGCGGCGATCAGGGGCCACTCCTTCGAGGCGACGAGCAGGTCCGCCTCCCGCTCCATTCCAGGCATCGCCTCGCGCACCAACCGCACGTAGCGCTGATGCTCCGACGGGTCAATGCCCAGCTGCATGTGGAGGGCGTGTTCCCGGTCGTCCAACTTCAAGTTTGTGGGGACGTCCAGACCGATGGTCAGTGGCCCGTACGACAGCATCGCGTCGCGGCTCGTGGTCGGCACCTCGGCGACCGCGAGCACCTTCGCCACTGCCTGGTCTACGCCGACGCCTTCCTCGTGCGCGGACGCGAGGATCAACCGCACGTCTACGCCGCGCTCGTCCAGCTTCGCCATCGTCGCCGCCATCTCGGGCCACGCCGGAGAGGACAGAATCGCCTCGCGCACCGGCCCCGCCGGCATCGTCTCCCGCAGCATCTTCGCCCACGTGTCCGTGCCCTCGCGGGCCACACGTGCGGCGTTCGCGGTGACCGCATCCCGCATCGTCACCGCGATCTCTCCGACGCGCGGGAGCATAGCCTCCAGGTCCACCCCCGCACGGCGCAGGGCTACGAGTTGCTGCGCCAGTTGCGGCCAGTCGGCACTGTCCAGCAACGCCGTGCCGATGTCCATGGGCAGCTGCGGACGTACCGCTTCGTAGCCCTCGACAAGCGACTCGTCAAGGGGCGGCAGTTCCTCTTCCTTCCCCGCCTTCTTTTGCTGCTGACGCCGCACCGCATCAGCAATGGCCACGACCAGACGGAACGCCATCTTGGAAGTCTGCACCGCCTCGGCGGCGGCTGCCGTGAACGCCTCTCCTGGCTGCTCCTCTGGCGTTGGTGTCGCCATGTCCTGCTCCCCTCGTTAGCGGCCCCGCTTCGGCCCCTTACGCTGCTGCTCCTCGCCGGCCGCCGTGTCTGCGAGGGCGTCCCCTGCTTGCGGGCCGGGCCAGCAATCGCCGTCCGCTCCCTCTCCGGACTGAGATCTAGATGAAAGGACCCGTGTCGACCCGGCCGTCGTGGTGATGATTAGGTCCGAGCCCAAGGGCGGACATAACCACAGTCCCCCCTCACGGGTGAAATCCGCAGAACACGGTGACGCGTCAGCACCGCAGATCATGACGCGATGGCGTCAATCCGACCCGGCAGGGCATCAGTTGCTACGGCCGACTCGCAAGGACGAACGGCAGGGGCCGGGCAGATCTCCGCATTGTCTGCTGAACACCCGGCCCACCGCCCGGCCACCGCGCCCGGCAGACCCGACCGGCCAGAATGACGTGTGGACGCGAGCGACGCGAGCATCACCGGTCCGCCCTGGGGTGGGAGCAGGACCGGCCCTCCCCCGGCGCGGATCGGAACGACGTGTCAGGTGCAGGTTTTCGTCTGCCGGCGCCACGGGGAGTGTCCGGGTGAGGCCGCAGGGCGTTCGGGCAGCATCTTCTTTCCGTGGCGTCTGACGGCTCTGGCGGCGGAGTTCGTCCGGCGCCGGGCGGCGGTCAGGGCGCGGATCCGGTCGGTGAATCCGGGGTCGGGCAGGGGCAGGTCCAAGTCGTCGCCGACGTACCCGACGGCGGCGGGCGGTCCGCTGACGCGGTCGCAGGACGACAACGACCTGGTACGTGGCTGGCGGAGCGTGATCAGCGGGTGAACCCTGGCGCTGCTGTTGTGCAGCGCCAGGGCTTGAGCCAGGTCCCCGCAGCAACAGCGACCTGGTTCTGTTCTTCCGGGGAACTGAATAAGCCCGCAGTATCCGGAGGGCCCGTGCCGGTCTAGACCAGCCACGAGTTGTGCACTGCCTAAGATCAGGCATCGGCCAGCCAGGGTCAACAATGGGACGTGGTTGCGGAATGGAATGTGGCTTCATGGTCCGTGACCAGGGGAAAACGGCCTTCGGTCAGGCACGGCGACGCCGCACCGACCGGGACACAGAGGCGAATTGCTGCGTGATGGATTCGTAGTCCGCGTGCAGATGCTGCAACATCACTACAAACGTACGAGGTGGCAGCAACCGCCTCTGTACAGACCTGCGTTGAAGCCCGCAACATTCCTGTAGCGATGTCTGGAGAGCCCATTCAATGGAAAGTTCAAACCGCACGGCGACGTGCGTGCACGCCGGCTCGTTGACCGTGTCGGAGACCGTTCTCGTGGTGATCGTCCTGGTCCTGGCCGTCACACTGGCGGCCACTGGGATGCCCACGCTCAGCGTGATCGTCCTGATCGGCGAGGCAGTGGCTCTTGGCCTGCGTCTGGTCCGGCGCCTCCGTGCCGAGCAGAGCCAGTCCGACACCGGACACGCTCGGGCCTGACCATGGGGCGCCGAGAGAATCCGATCGGCGAGTGCTCGAAGACCCTGAACGCTCTCGTGTCCTGGCTCCGTGCCAGGCGCGAGGGCGCAGGCCTCTCCTATGAGCAACTCGCGGCGCGCTCCAAGTACAGCGCAGCCACCCTTACCCGCGCTGCATCGGGACGGGGCGTGCCGAAGCGCCTCGACGTCGTGCAGGAGTTCGCCAGGGCCTGTGGGGTCACCGACCTCAGAGAAGTCGAGAAACTGTGGAAGCACGCACGGCGCGATGAAGGTCGGGCACGGGATGCCCTGGCCGGCTACAGCAGCGCCGTGAACATCTCGCTCGTCAAAAGCTTCACAGACCTGCACTCCGCCATGCTCGACATCTACCGCAAGCAGGGCAGCCCGACCTTGCGCACCCTTGAAGAACGCGGGCGCGGCTACCTTCCCCGCAGCACCGTCAACCGGGTCCTGCAGATGCGAACCGTCCCCAACCGCACCCTCCTCCTGGCGTTCGCTGAGGTCTGCGGTGTCCACAGCAACGACCGGGGGGAGTGGGAGAAAGCCTGGAGCCGGGCTCACAACGACCGGTGTCGTTCCCGCGTAGTACCGACCCCACGCGGCCACTTCAACCCTCGGGACCTGCAACAGCTCATGAGCCTTATGGAATCCACCGCAAAGAAGCGGACCGGGCTGAAACTCATGGTGCACATCCCGACCGGCAAGGACGACGCTGCCGGAGCATCCGAGCAGGCGGCCCGGGAACTGATGGTCGACGACGCAGTACGCCGCGGCGAACTCTCCTGCCCCGGAGGATGCGGCACGACCTCGTTCGGCTACGACAAAACCCACGGGTGGAGTCCCCGCCTATGCGACAACTGCAAGCCGTCAACGGCTGCTCCGTCGCGGCAGACGCCGCCCGCGCCCGGCATCGCCCTCTCCACCCCGGCCCCCCATCCCTTGCCGCAGCGCATCAGGAAGGATGAACAGAGGACCGCTGCCGAGAACATGATCTCTCGTGACGCCCATCGTGAGAGCTGTAGCTTGTGCAAAGAGGTCGAGGGCTGGGGCGGTGCAGAACAGACCCTCGATCTACGGGCTCTCCCGTCATCTCCGTTCATGCCGTTTCACCACGACAAGGGAGGCTCGTTCGGCCCGGCACTCGTCAGGTCCTTCGACGCGGCCCGTCGACTGTTGCCCGATCGCGGCGAACCTCGCGACACAAGCTGGCCTCTACCACCAGCCGCCCACGCCACACCTGTCATGTACGGATCCGAGATGCCCACCCTGAGCGAACCCGCCACCCTGCCAGCCCCGAACACCCTCAGCCGATGACCGAGCACGAACTCCGGCTCCAGCTGAAGTACGCCCACGAAGCGTCACGCGATATCGGGGAGAGGCTGTCGACTAGGGCCTGTGTGACGTCGTGATCAATCTTGCCGATCCGGATCCGTCTGGACTGCGAATCCGGTAGGAAGACAGTCGTGACGCGCAGGCAACTCACCGACGAGCAGTGGCAGTTGATCGAGCCGTTCCTGCCGATAGGCGAGTACGGTCCATACCCTGAGCGGCTGCGTGAGCAGTTCGAGGGAGTGATCTGGCGGTTTCGCACCAGCAGTCAGTGGCGGGAGATGCCGGGCGAGTTCGGCCCGTGGCCGACGGTCTACGGCCGCTTCCGGGTCTGGAGGGACGCCGGCGTCTTCACCGCACTGCTGGAAGGCGTGATCGCTGAGGCCGCCCGTCAGGGGAAGACGGACCTGTCACTGGTCAGCGTGGACTCCACCACCGCCCGGGCCCACCACGACGCCGCTGGGATGTGCATCGGCAAGGAGGTCATGGACGCGCTTGAGGAAGCCGCCGCTGACCAAGAACGGGCCCGGCAAAAGGGGGCGGCCCGCCGGAACAGAACGGACAGGACGGAAGCGACGACCCTGGCCGGGAAGAGCGGCGGCACATCAGGCGACGGCGCAAGCTCCGTCTGAAGGAAGCCCTGCTCGGCAGGTCCCGTGGCGGGCTGACGAGCAAGATTCATCTCGCCGCGGACTGCAAGTGCCGTCCGCTGTCGCTCGCCCTGACCGCAGGACAGGCCGCCGACAGCCCGCAGTTCGTCCCCGTGCTGCAGAAGGTGCGGGTCCGTCTGCCGGTCGGCCGCCCCCGGACCCGGCCTGGGGCTGTCGCCGCGGACAAGGCCTACTCATCCCGCGCCAACCGCTCTTACCTGCGCAAACGCAACATCAAGGCCGTCATTCCGGAGAAGAAGGACCAGACTGCCAACCGGAAGAGGAAAGGCAGCCGGGGCGGCCGGCCCACACGTCACGATGCAGGTCTCTACAAGGAGCGGAACACCGTCGAGCGCCTGATCAACAAGCTGAAGGCCTGGCGGGGCATCGCGACTCGATACGACAAGACGCCCGAGAGTTACCTCGCCGGCCTCCACCTCCGCGCCTCCATGATCTGGATCAACGACCTGCTCAAAGCACCTGATTGATCACGACGTCACGCAGGCCCTAGGGGCGGCACCTACGCCACCATGGCCGGCGCTTGGCAGGGGCTGCCGGGCGCTGCGGCATGCCGTCGCGAACACCGGACTGTGCCGTAACCGGTGTACCGTCCGGCACGGGCGGCTCGAGGGACGGGCTCGAAGGACCCGGCAAGGGCGTGCGGTCGATGGGTGCGCCTTGCAACCCTCGGCCCGCCTCCTGGTTGTCGAAATAGAAGGTGATGAGGTCCGCGAACTGCGGCATCTGTTGCCGAAGTCCGTCGGCCACCTCAGGTTCCAGTATCTCGCTGTTGAGGGCGATCCTGCCGTCGTCACACAGCGCCGCACACAGCATCTGACCATCCGGTGTGCGGTGATATCGCTCTTTGGCACGGAACTCGGCCTCCCGCCGCTCACACTCCCGCTCGCTCATCCCTCGCTTCGTCGCCCATTGCCGATCGGCGGCGATCTCCTGCTCATGCAGCACCCACGCCCGCACCCGCACTGCGGCGGCGTACTCCTCCACGGTGAGGCGGGCACCGCCTTCCCACGGCTTGGGCAACGCCTCCAACTGGGCGACCTGATGCAGGTACTCACGCTGCAGGACCACGTCTCGGCGGGCGCCGGCGGCGTAGGCGTACTGCTGCAGACCTTCGACCTTCCTCGTGAAGTCCGCCCGCAGCACGCTCGCCCAGTTGATGTTGTCGTCCCTCTGGTCACTGACCATGAATTGCCCTCCGTCAGGCCCAGTCGTGCCGGGCACCTCGGCATCTGCTCGGCGCCGTCACCCCCACGAGGACGGATGCCCATGATGATCCGTGCTCCCGGGCAGCGGCACCAGAGGGCGACGCAGCCCCTGGCAGTGGGCCCGCACCGAGCAGACTGCGGCCGCGCCGTGGACGGATCCGCTGCCTGAGCTCGCCGCCCAGCCCCTCGACTGATCACGACATCACACAGGCCCTAGGACGGCCTGACGCGATTGGGCGCAGGCACCCGTGACCGGTGGCAGACCCTGGTCGCCGCCCGGCGCGCCCACCACGCGGTTTAGGAGTTGGGGTCCCTGCCCGGACAGCAGCTCGATGAGCTGGGCCTGTAACCGTCACACCCGCCAGGAGCGGATGCGGTCGGCCACGTCGTACGCGTCGGTTCGGCCGGCGTCGATGTCGCGTGCGAGGTCGATCAGGGTGCCGTACGGGGGATTGATGCCTTCGCCGGCGGCGTTCATGTAGGCCACGGCGAGGGCTGAGCCGAACAAGGCGTTGCGGGCCGGCAGGGGCCGCAGCCGGATGATGGCGTGCATGAGTGCGGCCGCGCGCCAGGCGTTGTCGACGGTGACGCCGACCTGGGGAGTGTTGACCCGGTGGCGGGCGACGGCGGCGACCAGGTTGGAGAAGTCGTGGACCGAGGGGTGCTTAGGCAGGACCTCCGCCTGGCGCTCCAGGAGCCACCGGATGTCGATGTGGAGGTCCACGGTCAGGCGGCCCGCATCGAGGAGTCCAGCCGGGCGGGGGCGTCGTCGGGGAAGGCCGCGTCGAACACCGCGGCGTTGTCCGTGACGAAGGCGCGGAAGACTTCTGCGGCGCCCTCCAGGCGGGGGTCGCGGACGGCGTTGCGCGCGGCCTCGGTGATGAGCGAGGTGACCGTGGTGCCTTCGGCTTCGGCGCGCGCCTGCAGCTGCGCGTGGAGCTCTTCGGGGACTCGGATCGTCACTGGCTTCGACATACTCCGAACGTACAGCAAGGCGTACAGCACCGATATCGGGTCGACGGAACCTGATCGCTGTTCATCAGTGTCCGGGACTGCGAGGCCTCGGGCCTGTTGGATCTCAGGATTCCGGCGGCGAGAAGGGACGCACGTCCAATCCCGGCGCGGCAGTGGGTGACGATGTGGGCCCCACCCCTGAGCTGTTCGCTGTTCCGGTCTGAACCGCAGTCCTGGCCGCATGGTGCCGCTCGCCCCGGTCACTCCGCGGGATAGATATCCCCGGCCGCCATCATGCTCTCCTGCTCGCTGTCGAACACCAGCTGCCGGGCCTTGCGCTCCAGCCGCCCGCGCTCCTCGGGGTCGCTGGTCCGCCCAGCCTCCGCTTTCGCCGCGACGGCTGCTTCGCGCATCTGCCCGATGTGGCGCCGCGATTCGCCTCTCTGGTTCATGATCAGCCTCGTCTCATCACCGAGGAGTGTTCCTTCCAGCGAAACAGGCCAGGCCGCCAGACACCACCTGGCAGTGCCGGGGCTCGTCGCCGACAGGTCTCCCAGCGGGCGAGGACGCTGCGGCCGACGGCCGGGGTGGTCAGATCGCACCCGGTCATCATGCTGATCACGACGCCGAGCCTGAGCAGCTCGTGATCGTCCCGCCGCATCAATGTGCCGGTGCGCCGCCTTCATCTTCCGGCCGGCATCAGCCCGGATCAGCGCCTGGCGCCCGAGCTCGACTCCGCTCAAGTCGGTCGTCACACGATCACCGGCCCGGCCGGGTCGCCCTCGAGAGGCCAAGTGGCGAGGCCGGCCAGACGCTCCGCCCACTGCGGCGGCGCCACCCAGGCGTTTCGTCGGTGCGGAATCAGCCATGGGCATGCCGTCTTCGGTCACCAGCCGCCTATGGTGACGACGCCGTGGCCGCCGGCGGCGGCCCGTTCGAGCAGTGTGGTGTGCGAGAGCGTGAATTGGTGGAAGTCGTGGAACCACAGCACCGCTCCGTGCGGTGGTTCGCGCTGCTCCAGGGGTATCGCGTCGCATTCCTCACCGAGACGGGCCAGGAGATCCCATGGCAGCCGGTGGGCCGCGTCGAGCAACTCGCGCACACCGGCGGGGCGCAAGGTGTAGTTCAGCAGGTATCGCCAGTCCTCCGGCTCCGGCTGAGCGTGAGGTCCCGCGTCTGACGCCAGGTCATCGCGGCGCTTCGGTTGCCACTCTTCGTCGAAGACATAGCCGGTGTTCAGCGTGCCGAGCACGGTATCGGTGAGTGTGCGGGCCTCTGGGGTGAGCTGTGGGCGCAGGCAGTCGCCGTAGTACCAGAGGCTGTTCCAATGGCCTTTGGTGCCGGGCATGTCCTCCACGGACAGGAACGGAGCCATCGGCTCGTACGTCTCGTCCCACAGCCACACCTGCCCCCACTCGGGTTCACGGGTGAGGGCGATCAACGGATCCCACGCGACCACAGCTCCATAGGCGTCGTATCCCATGTGGTGAGTATCGCCGAACCGCGGCGCTCTCGGTGTTGGCAGCCGGGGATGAGGCCAACCGGTGGACCGGTCGAAGCCCTATGTGCCCACCGCGCCTTGCACGAATCTCCGAAGGTGTGTACGCACGGCGTCGGGCTGCTCCAGCCAGGGCTCGTGTCCAGCGCCCTCGATTCGCGTCAGCGGAAGATCGAGCCGGAACGCGAGTGATTCGAGAGCCGACAGAGGTCGGGGATCGGCGACCCCACCGAGGAGCTCCGCTCGCGCGGGCAGGCGCGCACTCAGTTCGGCAAGGTGCTCATCGAGCGGGTCCGCGCGTCCTTCCTTGCCAAGTTCCCTGTTCATAGCCCAGTTGATGGGGCGCCGCTGCCGGGCACCCTGCGCGGCCCAGCGCCACCCACGTTCGGGATCGGCATGGTCGGTGAACCAGGCCAGCGTGAGCAGCTCGACTTCCTCCTCCTCCGTACGGCGCGGCAACTCCTCCAATGCGCGGAGCCGCTCCTGCTGCGCGGCGGACATACGGCGGTCACGCTCCGCTCGGTCCCCGGTGCGCCAGTCACCGACGAATGGCCCGCACATCAGCAGCATTCCGGCAATCCGGTCAGAGTGCGCCAGGCAGAACCGGCTCGCCAGGTCGGTGCCATAGGAGTGCCCGACCAGCACGGCCCTGGACACCTCCCATACGTCGAGCAGCTCGGCGAGGTCGTCGACATGCCGGGCGAGGGAATGGCGGCCCTCCCACGGGGATTGGCCGGTGCCACGCTGGTCGTACCGGTACACGGGCGCGAGGTCCGCGACCATGGGCGCGACATCGCACAGGTAATCCGGCAGCCCCGGACCGCCATGGAGCATGACCACGGGCGGCTGCCGAGTCGTGTCCCCCAGCGCCATCCAACGTAACTGCGCCCCGTCGCTCATCGACACAAGGCCCTGCGTCTCCATCAAGGTCACCGCGGAGAACCTACCGGTGTCGCTGAGGCTCCGCCAAAGGTTGAAGAACAAGCTTAGAAGCTGTGTCAGAACCGGTGATCTGTGACGTTCCGTGACTCGTGTACCGGTTGGTGGAGCCGGGTGCCGCGGGTCGCAACACGGGGGTGCCGTGGTGTCGGCGGCATATCGGGGGACTGTCGGTCCGATGTCGGTGGGGTCTGGCACCTTTCAGGAGGTTCTCTCCTCAGCCGAGTTCAAGGAGCGCACATGACGATCACTGTCCGACCGGGCGACACCGTGATGTTCACTGGCGATTCGATCACCGACTGCCAACGACTGGAGAGCGAGGACGGCCTCGGGTTCGGCTACCCGCTACGCATCGCGGGCGAGTGGGGGCTTAGGCACCCGGACCGGCCCGTGACCTGGCTGAACACAGGGACAGGCGGCCACAAGGTGAGCGACCTCGAAGCACGCTGGCAGACGGACGTGCTCGACGCCCGCCCGGACGTGGTGTCGATCCTCGTCGGAGTCAACGACATGGGCTGGCACACGCTGGACCCGGAGGGGCGCGTGATCACCGCGGAGGAGTTCGCAGCGGGCTATGACCGCCTGCTCGCGCCGCTCGCCGAGGCGGGCACCGAACTGCTCCTCATCGAGCCGTTCCTTCTGCCGATCCACGGCGTCATCGAGGCTGGGGCCGGTTACGCGCTCATCGGAGACGACGAGCGAAAGGAATGGCGCACCGACCTGGATCCGAAGATCCAGGTCGTGCGCAAGCTCGCCCGCACGTACGGCGCGCATCTGCTCGCCGCCGACGACATGTTCGCCGAGCTCACCGCGGCGACCGGGCCGGAGCACTGGAGCGCGGACGGCGTGCACCCGACGCCGGCCGGTCATGCCGCACTCGCGGCGGCCTGGCTGCGCCTGGTCGCATGACAGATCGGCCGCAGGGCCCAGGCGGGGGCTGGCTAGCGGGTGGTCCCTCAGATGCGGAGCTCCGCTCCTGGGCACTCGCGATTTTACTGAGGAATGAAGCAACACCCCGGTGGCCGGGAGCCCCGGCTCCTCATACGCGCCGGCGCGCAAAGAACGAACAAGGGGAGACGACTGGCACCGTTGGCGGGTAGCTGGGTAACTCAGCTGTCGACGTGCACGGTGACGTACAGGTCCCCCGGCGCACCGCCGTGCTTCCCCGGTGCGCCAAATTCCCTGAGCCGGATCTTCTGCCCGTTCCGGACACCAGCGGGAATGCGGACCGAGAAGGTGCGCCGCTTGCTGGCGACCCTGCCCTCCCCTCTGCAGACGGCGCAGTCCAGCACCCTCGTTTCGTCGCCGGTAGTGGCGCAGGCAGGGCAGTTCTCGTGGGCGGTCATACGCATGGGGACGACCGCGCCGTCGGTGGCTTCGCTCGGGGTGAGCGAGACCTCAGAAGTGACGTCGGCCCCGCGGCTGGGCGGCGGGGTGTCACCGAAGTAGCGGTCGTTGATCTCTTCGATGAGGTCATAGACCTCATCGGCGCTGTCCGGCCGCTGCGCGGGGTCCTTGGCCAGGAGCCGGTCGACCAGCCGATCCAATTCCACAGGGGCGTCCGGGCGCAGGGTGCGCAGGGGGGCGGGCTGTTCGTGGAGGTGCTGGTTGATCAGGTGCCAGGACGTGCCGGTGAAGGGCCGACGGCCGCTGACCGTCTCGAAGAGCACACAGCCGAGCGAGTACAAGTCGGAGCGGTAGTCGAAGATGCCGGACAGCGCTTCGGGTGCCGTGTAGGCCGGGGTGCCGATCAGGACGCCGGTGGTGGTGATGTCGTGCCGGGCGTCGCTTCCCTTGGAGATGCCGAAGTCGACGACCGTCGCCTCGCCGTTGTCCCGGACCATGATGTTGGACGGCTTGATGTCCCGGTGGGTGAGGCCGGCCTCGTGCGCGGCGCCCAAGGCGTCGGCGACGCAGGCCGCCATGTACAGGGCCTTCGGCAGAGGCAGCCGTCCGGCTTCCAGGACGGCGCTGAGGGACGTGCCGGGGAGCAGCTGCATCACCAGGTACGCGTACAGCCGCCCGTTGTGCATCGCGGAGCCGAAGTCGTGCACGGTGACGATCCGCGGATGGGAAAGGCCGCCGGCGACCGCGGCCTCGCGGGCGAACCGGGCCACCTGTCGGTCACCGTCCGTGCTGCCTCCGCCGGTGAGGACCTTGACCGCCACCAGCCGGTCGACCCTGGGATCGTGCGCCTTCCAGACCTGCCCGAAGCCACCCGCGCCGATGGGCTCGATCAGCCGGTAGCGCCCGTCCAGCACGGTTCCTGCCTGCACAACTCCCCCTCCGGCGGCGACCCGCGACGCACGGTGTCCACCAGGCGTGTACCGTCACGCTACGCCGCAGGTGAACGTGATCGGGCGTCACTGACCGGACTGCGACAGACCGTTCACGAGCTGGGTCAGGATGTCCAGGAGCCCCTGGCCGAACGGTGTCGGCGCGAGGAGCAGGCCCAGCATCAGGACGATCAGCACGGTCATTTTCTCGTCGGACCGGCTTCTGGCTTCGGTCCGACGCCTCAACCGCAGAATCACGATCACGGCGAGGAGTACCGCTACGTTGATCGTGAGCACCCTCCGCCTCCTCAGAACAGCCGCCAGCAGCTTGTCCGCCAGCAGGCGGACGTCTCAGCTCCCTTGTGTATCCCGAACCACCCAGAGATACCTATGAGTTACGGAGAGTTGACGCAAAGTCACCTGCTGGCCAGATCGGTTCACCGGGCAGCCATCGTCGTGTGCCGAGTGGTCCGGTCATGCTTGATCAAGATGGCCGACTTGGCGCTATAGACAACGAGTCCCCCAACGGTGACGCTGGGTGTCCACTGGTGTGGGGTCAGGGGAGGGGCTATGCGGCAAGTTAAGGTCAGCAGCCAGAGCGCCCGCTACCACCTGATCCTGGCCACCCACAGCGAAGCCGGCCTGAAGTGCTGGGCGCCCGTCACCTGGAAGCTCGACAGCTACAGCGGACAGGGCGCCTCCGCGGACACCGGGTATGACGCTTGGTCACATCTTCCAGGGCAGTCAGCGAGGCTGCGGCGTTTTCGTTCGCCCGTTCGAATGGGGTGGCGGGCCGATGGTCGCGCCCGGCTACAGGTCTGCTGTGCCCACTCATCTCAGACCGGCTGCTCGCTCATAGCTCGCTACCCTCCACCCACCCCGACCTTGGCTGTCGCGAACAGTGGAACAGTCTCTGGCACTGTGATTGGGCTCAGCCGCCGAGTCCGAACCTCCGTCGCCCATGCGGGTCGAGCGGGCGCGGAGGTGCAGGGAGCTCTTCGAGAGTCGCGAAGAGGTGCTCCGTCCATCTGTGCCCACCTTCGCGTGCCAAGCACTTCAGCTCCAGTTCAATCCGTAGGGGTGTGATGTGCTGGTACTCCAGGTTGATGTAGAGCTCGGCGTCCGCGCCGTCCGACATGCTGCCGAGATCGAGGCTCTGCACTCGGGCGTATCCCTCGCCGTAGGTGCGCTCACCTCGCAGCCCGAGAACGTAGTTGCCGGACGGGGTGACCATGACGCTGCTTAGCGCGACGCCACCGTCCTGTTTGATGACCAGCTCACCCTGAGGAAAATTCACGTCTTCCCAGCTCACGTGCCCAGACTCGACCTTGAAGTGCGGGCGGCGTGCCTCGACGCGGTCGGCTTCCTCTCCGGCCAGCTGCATCCCCATAAGTTTCACCTGCTCCTCGGCCGCAGCTGCCTGGCGCTGCGCCGAGGCAGCGGAATCCTCGGCGAACTGCGCTTGCCGCTTTGCGATCCGGGCCTGCCATACCGCGATCCCAGCCGCTCCCGCGCTGATGACGGCACCGGCAAATGCGGTTGCGCCTCCTGCGTCCACGCACTCTCCTCGCTCATGTGATATTGGGTGTCACCGTAACGGCAGCCAGCTGACCGAGGGCAGCTGGCACGCAATACGTTCAGTCGACCCTGGCCTTGAACTGGACGGCGTCGAAACCCTCGTGCCCATTCCGGGTCCGCCCTGTGTTGTCGGCGTAGGACCATTCCGCCGAGATGCCCGGCGCGTGCTGTTCCGGCGGTCTTGCCCACCCATGCCCGGTGGTTCACCATCTGTAATCAGACGGATACTCCAGAGCCGGGGGTGGGTCATGTCGTCGGGAACGGGCGGGGGCTACTGGGGGGACAAGGCGCTGCCCAGTGTGTTCAAGCACGAGTTACTCAGGCGCTACCTGCCGCAGTTCGGCGGGATGACGGGTACTCATGCGCACGGCAAGCGCGTGGTGTATCTGGACGGGTACGCGGGTGAGGGCCGCTACGAGAACGGTGATCCGGCGTCGGCGGAGATCGCACTGCAGATCGCTTCTGACCTCCGGTCCGGTCCTGGGCTCACACTGGAGTGCTTCTTCGCGGAGGCGCAGGCCAAGTCGTTCGAGCGGCTCGGTGCGGTCATTCAACACTACGCGGCTGATGGTGTGCTGGCGCGTGCCCATCGCGGCGAGGTCGACGGTGTTCTCGACAGCGTGGTCGAACGCGCGGCACGGGTGCCGCTTTTCCTTTTCCTGGATCCGTGCGGGCTGGTCCTGCCTCAGGAGCGGCTGACGGAGGTGCTGGCGCACAAGCGTCGGCAGAAGAAGCCGCCGACCGAGCTGCTGATGAACTTCAGCATGATGGCTGTGTGGCGGCTGGGCGGTCACGTGCGCTCGCCGAAGGGGAACGAGAAGTCGCTGCAGCGCTTCGACGACGTGTGCGGCGGCACCTGGTGGCGCGAGTACTTCGCCGACGCTTCCGCCTCAGCCGCCAGGGAAGGCGCGGCGGAGGACGCGATCGAGGCGGTGGCGGCCGAGTACGCCCGCCGTCTTCAGTCGCGTACGGGCATGCTCGTGCAGTCGGTGCCAGTGTCGCACTCACCGCGTAAACGGCCCGTCTACCGGCTGGTGTTCGCCACCCGCAGCCAGTACGGGCTGTGGGTGTTCGGCGACGCCGTCGCCCGGGCGAGGGACAAGTGGTGGGAGATGTTGGAGACGAACGAGGAGAGCGAGGGAAAACTGACCCTGTTCCCCATACGCCCCGATCCGAACGAAGTGAAAGCGCGGGCAGTGCCGATGATCGCGGACAACCTGGAGAAGCTGCTGCTGCGCACCCGGCGCCCCGTCAAGCTGGTCGACCACACGCTGGAGATCTTTGGAGACTTCTACGGGCAGGTGACCGAGCCGGCAGCGCGCGAGGCCGTACGGCTGCTGCACAGGCAGGGCAAGACGCCCAGCGACGGCGTCGGCGTGAAGCGAACCCGCGAGATAACCGTGTACCCCAGGGGACTCGCTGCCTGACCGTGGCGGCTGGGGGCGGCGAGCCGTCCGCCGCCACGGTGACGGTGGATCAGACGGCTGAGGGGACCGGCATCTGGTCCCACGCGGCCCGGCGGTCCTGGTTGAGAACGCGGACCACCTGGTCGCGCAGGTTGATGAACAAGGGCTCCGGATCGTAGTCCGCAGGCATCCAGGGGTAGGGGTTCGGACCGCGGCCGAAAATTACGTGCTCCTGCACCTCGAGCGCAATGTGGGCCTGTTCCTGTTTCACACGCAGATAGGGCTGGATCTTCGTGATCGCAACGGCGGCCTTGTCACCCGTGCGGCTCCATTGGTATTGAACGCGGTGGCGTGGATCTTTCGGTTCGTAGCGGCTGACTTTTCCACCCCACAGCGAAGCCGCGAGGTCATGTGGCTGACGCCGGGTGCCGGCGATCCCGATGCGCGCGGCGTGGTACGCCTTACCGTTCCGCACCGAACGGTGCACGGTGATGTACCCGTCGCTGTCGATAACGCCGGCGAGATAGGCAAGGTCGAGATCAGACACGGACGGGCTCCTTCGGGTACTCACGCACCTGAAGTGTCGCCGGGAACTGAGCGAGGTCCTTGTGTGCCCTGCCCCAGCGGGAGCCGAGCTGCTTGACGAAGGGGGCACAGCCGGCCCGGCGGGAGAGGTGCACCACCTCACTGGCCCATGCGATGTCCATCGTGCGGGCGCCCGGGCCGGACTCGCCCCCGACGATAACCCAGTCGATGCCGCTGACATCGAGGCCGGGCAGCGGTCCGATCAGCGGTTCGCACGACAGGAACCGTACGGCGGCCGGTACTTGGAGCAGGTCGTCCACGCGGGGCAGTTCCTTCTCGCTCTCCACCGAGACGCCCATCCAAACGTTGGGCGGCCAGTCCAGCCGGTCGGCGATCTGCCGCAGGCGTCGCGCTCGCTTGGTGAGGATCTGGTAGGTGTGCTGCGGAGTGTCGGCCATGACCGCGAAGACTTGGCGGACGAAGTCGAGCGGTACCCGGGCGTGGAAGAGGTCGGACATCGAGTTCACGAACACGGTGCGCGGGCTCTTCCACCCGTACGGGACATCCAGAGCGTCCGGGTGAAGCGTGACGTCGAAACCCGGCCCGGAAGTGCGGGAATCACCGTCGTTCTGGTACTTCGCCGCGCCCATGGCCTTCAGCCGCTTCGCGAGAGTCAGCGCGTAGCAGTTGTCGCATCCGGCCGAAACCCGGTCGCAGCCGGTGGTCGGATTCCACGTCGCCTCGGTCCACTCGATAGCGCTGCGGTCGCTCACCGGTCTCCTCCTGCACTCACGCACGCGGCTGCGCCGCCCGGAGCGGTCGCGCTGTGCTGCCTAACGATGCCGCCACTGCCGGGACACCGGGGTCCGGTTGCCGGTATCCATGCGTATTCGATCGCGCTTCGTAACATCATGATTCGAACCTCCGTTTGGAAACTTAGCCGGTGAGGCTGTCAGGGCCCGGGTCGGTACGCACCGCGACCGCCCCGTCGGGACCGGCCCCGGGCGGACTGCGCGCACCCATCCCGCCGGTATTCACGAGGCGATGCCCTCGTTCGGCAACTGAGCGGCGGACTGCGGCAGGTGGGTACGGGGTTGCGCTGCGGCGGTAGAGGCCGCCGTTCCTGCGGCGCGCTGGGCGCGTTCGGCTCGGGCCCGCCGAAGGGCGGCGGCCTCGGTGGCAGCTGCATCGCGGCGGCGCTGTGCGCGGGTGGCCTCGATCGGGGCCGGCGCATCATCCACGGCGACGGCGGTCTTGGGGAAGGCGCGGCGGCTGAGCTCGCGCATCGCCCTGGTCTGCCGCTCGACAGCCTCTGCGATCCCCGGGTCCAGCCGCTGTGCGGGGACGACAGACTGGTGGGCGGCGAGCGCCTGGTGGAAGCCAGGCGACGCCGTCTCGCGGGTCTTCACCGGCGCCTGAGGATCGCCCGGTGCGGTCGGAGCTTCGGGAGCGGGCTTCGCGGCCGGCGCGGGCGCGGCGCCAACGGGCAGGACCCGGACGCTGCGTACGGCGCTGGCACCGGTTGTCTCGTTCGCCGCAATGACGATCCGCGCGCCGATCAGGCGCAGTTGGGTGCCGTAGGCGGGTGAGTCGGGTCGTAGGTCCAGCTGGCCGGTGTCCGGGTGGAAGGCGACGGCCTGGACGTGGTCGGGCAGTCGCGGTGCGACGGTGGCGGCGATGTCGGGCCAGCGGTCCAGTACGGTTCCGCCGGCGGCCGGGAGCTCCCAGGCGCGGTTGGCCATCAGCCCGGCGAGCACGGCGGCGAACCCGTTCGGCTCGCGCCCGTCCCGCTTCACCTTGCGCTTGCGGCGCGGGGCTCGGGCCTCGCTGTGGCCGCGCTTCTTGGCGTCCTGGAGGGCCTGGTGGAGCGCGACCCGTGCGAGGTTGACGCCGGACATCTCCGGGCTGCCGTCGTCGGGCTGCTGGGTGGGGGTGGTCGTTTCGCTCGTCTCGGTCATCGGGGCCTCCTACCGGCGTCCGTACGTCATGTTCGTGCTGCGGGCGCCGCTGGCCAGCCGCTTGGCGCGGCGCACCAGGTCGGCGCCGAAGATCCGCACCGCCATGTCCGGCTCCAGCGAGGTGATCAGCGTCGTCTCGCCGCCCATCAGCTCGCCCGCGGCGGTGGCGCGCAGGTCCGCCAGTGCCTGCTCGCTCAGCTCCAGCTCCGCGGCCGGGTCGTCGGCAACGTGGTCCTGGTGCTGGTGGCGGCCGCCGGTGGCCGTTTCCCTGACCTGGTCGAACGCGGCTTCCACCTGCCGCCGGACGGTGTGGCTGGCGGGGGCGGTCCAGTCGCCCTCGAAGCGCTCGTTGCGGGCGCGGACCTGGTGGATGCGGTGACGGCGGGAGGCTTCCTGGGCACCGCGCCACTGCTCGATCGCGGAGGCCCGCTTCTCGGGGGTGTCGAGGATCTTCTCCGCACCGGCCAGGAGCACGGCGAGCAGACCTGAGCCGCGGCGGACCCGGCCCGCTTCGCCGCGCATGTGCAGCCACCCGCGTACGTCCGCAACGGTCCATCCGGCATCGGCCACATCGCGGGCCACCCAGGCGATCCGGGGCACCGAGCAGCCGCGCAGCCAGTCCAGTTCCTGGGTGAGTTCACGGCCCAGCTGGTAGCGGCGCCCGATCGTGTTCAGTTTTCGGGGGCCACCGGTCGGCGTGTTGGGCTTTTTCGGGGTGGGGGATGTGGCTTCCCCGCTTGCGAGCTTGTTCTCAGGGGGTGAGGTAGTAGCACCCGCAGTTGTAGAACTTGATGTACCCACCTGCATTGGGGTGCAACGCGACCCACCTGAAACAGCCGTCCCAGACGCCCCAGAAGCCGCCTTCCGGACACCCTTCACCGGGGCCTTCGAGGACGCCTTCCGGGGCCGCCGCTTCTTCCGCGACGCCTTCTTGCCCAGCTTCGCCATCAGCTCCCGGCCCGCATCCGCGACCCCCGTCATCACCCGCGTGTACGCGGGCGCGGCGTCGTCACGCAGCTTCGTCCGGATCCCCAGCGCCTGGTCGAACTCCGGCGGGATCATCCGCGCGAACTCGCTGGCCGTCGCCGACTTGCCCCGCGCCCGCGTGCCCTTGGAGATGTAGACGAGCAGACCTGTCTCCCGCAGCGCCGCCAGGTGGTACTCCACCGTCCGCTCACACAGGCCCGTACGACGCTGGAGATAGATCACGCCCGGAAAGCACGGCGACAGCTCCGCGAGCAGCTGCGCGATGTGCAGCGTCGTCGCGTTGAACGCCCGGATCCCGGTGGAGCGGTGACGCCGCGGCTGGTACAGCCCCGACCCGGCCACCCAGTGAACCGCCTGCATCCAGGAGTAGCCGTCCGTCGCCACCCGGCCCGCCGTCGTCGACAGCCACTGGCACGCTTCTGGCACGAACAGCTGGGGCAGCACGCCGACCGCGCCGTCGTCGACCGGCGGGCGCGGGGCGGGGACCATCACGGCGGCCAGCGCCGTCACCGCGCTCACCAGGCACCCCCGGAGACCGCCAGGAGGACACGGATCCCCCTGTTGGAACAGGCGCCGGGGACCGGGGGCCGTGTGACACCCCAACCGCGAGAATCTTTGTGACTAATACCGTGAACTGCGCAAACAGGGTGTGCGAATCCCGTCACGCGGGAAGCAAGGCTGGCTCGAACCGGTGCGAACCGGGCACGGTCGAGCTGACAAGGGGACACGAGGTCGTGCACTATGGCGGGGACACCAACTTCCATATGCGCGCCGGACCACCCCGCAACGCGGGACGGCCGACGAGCGAACTGGGAGACACCAACGCCCCCTCCGTGAGGAGCGGGCACACCTGGGGCCTGGGGAGAGATTTCTCCTCTCGTCTCGGTTCTGGTGAACCGCAGAGCCCCTGTCACAGGGCCCCGCGGTTCGGTGGGCAGTGCGTCGGCCGTTGTCACAGCGGCCGGGGTGTTGCTCGGGTAGTGCGTCGGCCGTGTCATTGGCCGGGGTCTTGCTCAGGTGTTGCGTGGCCCTTGTCAAAGGGGCCGGCCCGCTTGTCAAGGCGGGGTAGTGCATGGGAAAAAGTGGCTCAATGAGCCGAAGCTCGGAACCGGGTGTGAACCGGGACTGAGCGGCCGACCTGGCGTGTCAAGCCCGGTCGGAGCGAAGGGCCGCGCGAGGCCGAAGCGGATGTCAGTCCGCAGAATGGCGCGCGCGGCCGATGACCTAGGTCATCCCGACCCCCTCGAAACCGAAGGTGGAGTCGGCATGCCGGAAAGCGCACCCGAAGGCGTGACCGCGATGGTGAAACGGCGCAGCTGCGCGTGAAGTTCCGCGCTGGCGGGTAGCCTTCACCCCGCGATCACCTCCCATCAAGGTGCTCGCCCAAACGGAGCTTCGCCCCGTTCGAGAGCCCCCAGTGGACCAGGCCCGGTCCCGGGGGCTTTCGCCATTGTCGATCACTTCTGCGCACAGCCTAGCCGCACAACCGGATAGAACTGTGGGGCGAATTCGCGCAGACTCCGAGAGGACCGGGATGCCGCGCCCGCCAGACGGGACGCGCGAACTGAATTGCTCGTCAGACGGGATGAGCATCGGTCGCTCCTTCCTGAGGTGGCGTCAGGCCCTCGTGGCTTTGCGGTGGGATCAGCCTGCGAATTCTGATGAGCTGGTCAGCAGCGCGTTCGCGTGACGTACGACTGAAGCCGACCGTTGACCCATCCATCCGGACAGGCGATGGGCGGGGGCTTCGGTGCGGACGTGCTCAAAACCCTCGCGCAGGTAGAACCGTTGCAGCACCAGGTTGTCGCGCCAGCAGTCCAGGCGTACCCACGGTTTTCCCTGCGCGCGTGCCTGGCTGCCAGCCCAATCCAAAAGGCGACCACCAAGATTGCTTCCCTTTGCGGCCCGCGCGGTGATGAGTTTCGCTACGTAGACGGCGCTTTCGGGAGAGTCACTCGGTCGCCAGAAATCCATGTCAGCCGGGGCGAGTGTCACTGTGGCAAGAACGCCCTTCTCGTCGACGACCCAGGTGCGGCCTGCCTCGATATCGGCCATCCATTTCGCCAAGGCCGGACCGCGCGTCTGGGGGTTCCTCCACTGGTCAATCCCGGCAGCAGCGAGCCATCCCTCCGCCTCGAGGCGCAGCGACATCAAGGCATCGACGTCTGCCGTAGTGGCGAGGCGCAGAATCACCGGTTGATCTCCAGTTCGTAGATGATCCGATTGCGGTCGCCCGGGGCGATCGTGACCATCACGCGGACCGGAATGCCGTTGGCTCCATAGCCAATTCGGACGTGCTGACATACGGGGGTGCCCGGCAGGTTTTGCAGATTAAGGCGCTCGATCTCAGTACTCGTGGGCATCCTGATGTCGAGCTCGTCGCGGATGCGGTGTTGCGGGTTCCCTGTGGCGGCGAGAATGCCTCCCTTCATGGTCACGTCGCGCTCCTCCATGAGGGGAGTGCCTTCAGCGATCTCGACGGGGAACCATGAATCGGCGAGTTGGCACGGTTCGCCGTCGACGAGACGAACCCGCCGGCGAGCAACGACGGGTGAGCCCGGCTCCAAGTCGAGCCAGTTCGCGATGTCCCTCGACGCCGGTTCGCTCGAAACCTGCGGAGTGCCTTGCTCAGGCTCTCTACCCTGGGCTCGGACCTGCGCCTTCCAGTCGTCGGTGTTGGTCACCGGGTCGTCGCTTCTCTCCCCGCGTTCGTACTCGCCGGGATTCCAGAGCAGCGGGTTGTAGACCCGCACGAACGCGCCCGCGCCCTGGCGGGCAACGACGTGGCCCGATTCCTTGAGCTGGGTGATGGCCCGGTACACGAGGAGCTCGCTGGCGCCGAACTCCGCCGCGATCTGCTTCGTGCTGGGCAACTTGTCGCCCGGCTGCAGGGCGCCGGAGGCGATCCGGACGCGGAAGGTTTCCGCGATCGATCTGGCCGTAGCCGGCTTCTTAGTCATGGCGGGAACCTTAGCGCAACTTCCGATAGGAAGTAATGGGTGGGGCCGTCCAATCGATCAGCGACCGACCGAACGGCCCCGAATGGCACAGTCGATCAGCTGGTCGGCACGCTGTAGCGCAGCACCCAGGCGTCCGGAGCCAGCGTGTGCACGGTCACCTCGACAGCGCGGCCTTCACTGGTGCGGCCGACATGGATGATGCGGAGCAGGAGAGTGCCAGCCTCGATGCCGAGCGCGGTCGCCTCAGCCTCGGTCGCCGGGTGCTGCTGAATCTCCTCGGTGACTTCGGTCTGCTCGAAGCCGGACTCCGCCATGCGCGAGATGATCCCGCCCTTGCCCGGGTCGGGCTGCTCGATCCCGGCGGCTTCGGCGACATCGAGCGGGATGTAGGAGTCCGCCAGCTGCACCAGGCGGTCATCGCTGAACATCCGGCGCTTGCGAGTTGCTGCCTCGGTGCCGGCCTCCACACCGAGGACCGCGGCGACGGCCTCCGGGGTCGCGTCGCGCTCCACGGTCGTCTCGACGCGCGGGACGCCACCCAGCTTCCTGATCTCGGTGTCGAAAGCTCCGCGCGAGGCTCCCTCCTCCCGGCGGGCGCGCAGGTAACGAGTCGAGGAGTCGCGCACGATCTTGTCGCTCACGTTGATGAATCCGTTCTTTGTCTGGTGATTGGGGTGGGTGTTACGCCGGATCGACAGGTGCTTCCGGCGGGTCGATCGGCCAGGTGTAGCTCAGCGTCCATAGCGTCGTCGATACCACGTGCACGCAAACCTCGACGGCCCGCCCCTCCGCGCTGCGGGCCACGTGCGTGATCTCGTACACCTGGCGCTCCATGGGGATGGCCAGCGCGCTGGCCTCCGCCGGACTGGGCGAGCGGACGTTGATGGTCTCCGTGATCGTCCGCTGACCGTGGCCCAGCTCCTCCAGCCGGGACTTCGAGCCTCCCGCGCCGGTGTCCTGCTGTTCCAGCTGGGTTCCGAACGCGATGCTGCCCGGGAAGAAACTCGTGGCCAGCTGGACAACGATCTCGCTGGCGGACATGACTCGCGCCCGGATCAGCACGGTGTCCAGGGCTGAGGGATCGACATCGAGCAGCTCGGCAATGCGGGCCGGCGGGCTGCCGCGGCTGATGTCGGTCTTGCTGACCGGGGCCATTCCCAGGCGCTCGATCTCGGCTGCGAAGGCGCCGCGGGCACCGCTCTGCTCCCGGGCGACACGCATGTAGCGACCGGTTCCATCCCGATGGATCTTTCCCAGAATCGGCGACACGATCGTGCCCAACTTCTGGACGCCGATGGTCAAGCCCTGCTCGGTCAGTTCGCTGTACGCCCGCTGGACCGTGGTCCGTGAGCCGCGACCGGCAGCGACGAGGTCGGCGATCCTCGGCAGCTTCGCGCCGGGCGGGTACACGCCCTCCGCGATCTCGTTCGCGATCTCATCCGCGAGCTTCTTCCACCGTGGCGATGCCATGGCGCCTCCCTTCCTACGGTCTGACGGCCCATCCAACCTTAATCCCGGTATTAACGCACGGGACCGCTTGACCTGCAGGAAAAAACCGGGATTATTCAACGGGTCGGATGTGGTGGCCCGCGCACGCAGGGTCACCGCGAAGTCTGGCGAACTTCCTATCGGAAGCTGTTGACGGCGGAGCCTGTACGGGGCTAACGTCTGCATCAGCTTCCGATAGGAAGTTGCAACGGCCGGGAGAACAAGCCCGGTTGCTGCGGGGCTCTAGGGCCCCTCCCGCACCACGCAGCAGATCGCCACCTCGGTGGCCGGAGTCCAAAGCCCTAGCCACCTCGGTGGCCGGAGCCCGAGGCACCTCTAACTCCTCCGCCCATGATCTGCGGCGAGTACCACCCCGCAGCGCTGATGCGTTGTCTGTCCTTCAGGACGCCGGCTCGCCGTGCGGCCTGAAGGGCGGAGAGAGCACCTGCGACGCACCCCTGCCCCTCCGTACGAAGGAGCCCTCATGCTTACGCGAACCCGTGACCTCACCGCTCAGAAGCGTCCGCGCCGGGCCCGGTCCCGCGCCCTCAGCCCCCTCCCCCCGCTGGTCGTCTCCAGCCTCAAGCCGCACGAGGTCGACCTTGCCTACTCCACGCTGGTCTGCCCCACCTGCCGCACCTGGGTGCCGATCAGCACGCCGCACAGTGCGCGGCCCAAGCTGGTCCCCCACCACACGGAGAAGGCCGGCACCGAAGACCCGATCCGCTGCCCCGGCAGCCACCGCCTGGTCACCGTCAACCTCACCGTCGACCAGTGGTTCCAGCGACTGGAAGAGGGCCTGACCCAGACCGACGGACGACGCTCCACCCGCGTGATCCGCAAGCCGAAGACCGGTTCGACCCCCGCCGTCATGCAGATCGTCGGCGGCACCGTCGACGACAAGACGGCCCGCAAGCTGGACGAAGCCCACGTCCGCGGCTGCTCCACCTGCTCCATCAAGGACGACAAGGGCAACATCCTGCGCGCCGCCGACCTCACCTCCCGGTGCACGGACGGCCGCCGCCTCGCCCAGCTCGCCGCACACACCAAGCGCCTCGCCCCCGCCCGCCGCAAGGCGCAGATAGACCGCGAGGACTGGAACGACCGCCGCGTGTGGGGCCTGCGCCTGCTGCACGAGCAGCAGTGGCAGAACGCCTCGGAGACGGTCGCCGACGCCGACCTCCGGCGCGTCCGCAACACCCTGGCCGCGCTGATCCAGACGCTCAACCCGCGCAAGCCCGACGCCCCGCAGCTCACCGACTGGGAGCGCGCCGACCTGATGAGCGCGATCACTCTCCTGGCGACGCAGGAAGAACAGCTCACCCGGTAGGACTGCACGACGAACGACCACGGCCCCGGCTGCCCCGCTTCAAGAGGGGGCGGCCGGGGCCGTGGCCTGCTCGTACGCAGCCACGCCCACCACCAACTCCCGCCCCCGGAAGGACTCCTCATGCGCACCACGCTGGCCGACCTCTACACCCGCCACTCCGCACGGCTCGCCGCTCGTGTCGCGGCACGCCTGGATGCCCTCGGGGCCGGTGATCCGATCGCCGACGTCGACGACGTCACCCAGGAAGTCTGGCTCTCGGTAGCCGAGTTGGACGTCCTTCCCGCGAAGGACCAGGCGTGGCCGGCCCTTCAGCGGCTCGCCGACCGGGCGGTCCAGCAGCGCGAGCAGGTTGAGCACCGCCGTCGTGAGGTCCCGTCCGGCATGGGCCTGCCCGCCGTACGGCTCCTGCCCCCGGCCCCGATGCCTCGCGTCGTCGTCTTCGCTGACGTCGAGCCGATGATCGTGGCGGCCTGACCGGCGTCCTGTGTACTCCGTCGCCGCCGGCCATTGGTCCGGCGGCGGCGGAGGGCTGACAGGAAGCCCGCCCCGCTCGATTCCTGGAAGGAGGTTCTCTGATGACGTGCACATGCGAGCCCGGCCTGGTCGCCGTCGCTCCGCAGTACACCGGGCCGGCTGTCCCGGCTGCCGATCCCCCGCGCCGCCCGCCGCGTTGCCCGTCCGGCCGCCGGATCGGCATCCGGCTCGCCCGGCTGCTCCGGCTGACGGCTGATGCCTAGCCCGACCGTACGACCTCGCCCCGCTGCCGCACGGCACGCCGAACCGTCCCTTCTCACGGGCCGGTCCGGTGTCCGTGGGCGGCGGGAAGCCCTGCTCCACACGCGAATGCGCCGCCCGGGTGGCAAGACCCGGGCGGCGCGACACAGGAACCCTGAAAGGAACACCCTGTGCGAAGCCTGATGATCGCACGGCCGATTCGGGCCGTCATCACCCCTGGTGCGTCCGGTGAGCCGGAGCCCCGGCACGACCGGCCCGCCGAAGCCCCGCCCGCCCCGGCTCGTCCCCGCCAGGTCCGGGCTGGGTGGTTCGAGCGGGGCGAGACGGACAACCGCCTGGTCGCGGTGGCCGACCCGGAGCCCGCTCCGGACCTGCCGCCGCTGCCGAAGCGGGACCCGGGCAAGACGCTCAAGGACGCGGTCGACGAGGTCTTCGCAGCGCTCGGGACCGACTCCGACCCGGACATGGACGAGGCGCTGCGCCGCGTCCGGACGGGAGGCGGCAAGTGAAGGCCGTCGTCACCAGCCGCCTGACCGAGGCGGAGCGCGAGGAGCTCTCGCGGAAGAACAAGGAGCAGAACGAGCGATCGGAGAACAACCGCCGATGAACCATCTGCTTCGTCGGTTGCAGGCGCTGGCCACGTGGGCGTGTCCCAACTGCGGCTGCCTCAACCCGGACGGCCACGTCTCCTGCGGATATTGCTGACCGCCAGGTGACCGTGCCCGACATTCCGTCTCTCATACGGGCCGCCTGCGCCGCACAGCACCACGCGGCGCGGGCGGCCCGTGCTCGCGGACTGCGCCATCCCGACACTCGCGTACTCCTGGCCGCCGCTGCCACGGCGGCCGCCATGGCGTACCAGGCCGGGCACCGCGTCCACGACATCCATCGCCCCGCAACGCCCCGGAGGTTCTCCGATGAGTGAGCCGAAGCCCGCGCCCAAGCCCACCCCGACGCCGTCGGTACGGCGACGCGACGTCACCAACATCCTCAACAAGTTCAACCGCCGGTGAGCGCCCGCAAGACGGACGACCTGTACGTCCGCTACATGAAGGCGTTCACCGCGTCGACCGAGCACGCCGACGGCTGCACGGCCTGCCAGACCCTCCAGCCGTGCGAGGAGGGAGCGCCGATCCACGAGCGCTTCGTCCGACTCCAGGACGCCTACCGGGCCCGCCAGTTGAAACAGCAGCGCTGACCCGGCACTGCCCGTCGTCCCCGTGCCTCTCCGGGCGGGGCCGGCGGAGAGCGCCGGGAAATACCACGCTCCGGCCGTCCGGCCGCCGTAGAAACGCAACAGCCCCAGGGTGGCCGCCCCGGGGCTGTCTTTTGCACTGGCCCTGATGAACCGTGGCTCCATCGTACGCACCCCCTACTACGGCGCCGACACCACGGAGATCATCGAGAGCCCCCGCGCGCTCTGCGCCGACGAGGACCCCGAGCTGTTCTTCCCGATCGGCGACGCCGGTCCGTCGCTCCTCCAGGAGGAGGAGGCCAAGGCTGTCTGCCGCCGCTGCCCGGTGATGGAGTCCTGCCTCCAGGGCGCCCTGGAGCGCGGCGAGAACTACGGCGTGTTCGGCGGGCTGTCCGAGAAGGAGCGCCGCTCCCTCAAGCGCCGCGCCGCCCGCCGGCGCACCGCCTGACGGGAGCGGCGGGCAACTTCCGGCCCGCCCCGCAGTACCGCCGGATAGCGGCTGTCCGTACGACGGGCGGCCTTCCTTTTCGCACGTCTCCAGCCCGGGACAATCCCGGGATCGCCTTCCTCCCCCGCAGGAGAGCCCCATGGAAAGCAGCCACCAGCTCGACATCGCGACGACCCACACCGGCGCCTCCCCGCTGCCGGGCTCGCTGTGCACGCACACGCCGACGTGCCCGGCGGCCGACAGCTCCGACGCGGAGGCGGCGCAGGTCGTGGCCGCTCACCCGGAGCAGGGCTGGAACTTGCTCTGCAACGCCGTACTGGTGTTTGAGGACACCGGGGAGCTCCTGCCCGACGGCCGGATCATCGCCCCGCACCGGCCCCTCGCCACGGTCTGACGGCTGCCTGATCCGCCCGCACCGACCGCCGAACACTGGTGGCCGGGTCGGGCGGTGACTGGGAGCCGGAAAGTCCGGACCGAGTGATCCACCAGGAGTGACAGATGCCCGAGAACACGACCTCCCCCACCACGCCCGCCATTACTGCGGTCTTCAGCGACGAGACGCTGACCAAGGCGGCCGAACTCGCCGCCGACGCCTACCGGCCGGTGTGGATCGGCCCGTCCGGCGAGGAGTCCTCCGGCGAGTCCGTGGCCCGCCACCTGGAGGCCACCATCGCCCTGCTCGACAAGGACGGCTGGGTCCGCGCCTACGACTACAGCAAGGACTGGTCGGCCGGCGCGAACCTCGCCGCCGACGACGACTCCATGACGGTCAAGGAGATGGTCCGCTCCCTTCTGCGTTTCGTCCGCGAGGAGAGCGGCACCGGCCCGCAGCGGACCCTGACCACCGCCCTGGGCCACGTCGGTGCGGGCGGCGAACACGGCGACCCCGACACCGTCTGCGTCGCTTCCGAGGTCATGAACTCCGTGATCCAGGCTCACACCGGATCGGATTCGGCCCGTGCCACGCCGTGGTCGGAGCGGAAGCACCGCACCCACGCGGACGTCACCGCCCTGCTGACCGCGAGCGCCCGGTTCGCCCGCATCCACGGGCCCGCCGGCGGCCAGGAATCGGCGGCTGCCTGACCCGCCCGGCGCTGACCACCCAGCACAACGGCCCTCCGGGTCCCCGGCATTCACGCTGCCGGGGCCCCAGAGGGCCGGGTCACGACCCTACCCACCGCCGCAGATCCACGGTGCCCCTTCTGTACGGAGGCGCCCGGAAGAGAGGACACCCCGTGGCCACCAAACCCGCCACCCGCCGCAGGCGCCAGCCCGCGCAGACCACGAAAC
Source organism: Streptomyces sp. NPDC058665 (assembly GCF_042714995.1). Lineage (NCBI taxonomy): Bacteria > Bacillati > Actinomycetota > Actinomycetes > Kitasatosporales > Streptomycetaceae > Streptomyces > Streptomyces sp. NPDC058665. Next base: position 44,708 of record NZ_JBHXRX010000024.1, on the reverse strand, counting down.
CCCGTAACGCCGGGCGCGCCAAGGCGCCCGCTGCGCCGGCCTCCATTCCCACCCAGGCCGCCCCCGAGACCACCGTGCCGCTGGTGCACCTGGAGGCTGACCCGGTCGTGGCCGACGCCGCCGACCGCGCCGCCGACCTCCGGGACCTGGCCGTCGACGACGTCGCGCGGATCCTCGCCGACGGCGAGACGCGTGCCACCGAGCTGCTGGACGGTGCCCGCACCGAGGCGGCCTCGATCACCGAGGCCGCCACTGCGGAGCAGTCCCGCCTCCTGGCCGTCGCCACGGCGGACGCCGACCGGGTCCGTACGGAGGCCACCACGGCGGCCGCCGACGCCGATCAGGTCCTCGCCGACGCCGACGTGACGGCGGAGCAGCTGCTCGCCGACGCGCGCCGCCAGGCCGACACCGTCACGGCGACGGCGAACGGCGAGGCCGACCAGGTCCTCGCCGACGCCGACGTGACGGCGGAGCAGCTGCTCGCCGACGCGCGCCGCCAGGCGCAGGAGGTCACCACCACGGCGGCCGTCCAGGCGGAGCAGGTCCGCACCGAGGCCGCGCAGGCCCTCGCCGACGCGGAGAGTGCGCGCACCGAGCTGCTCGCGGCTGCGGAGCGCACCGCGGCGGAGACCCGCACCCGCGCGACCAGCGACGCCGAACAGGTGCTGGAGCGGGCGCGGGGCGAGGCAGACCGGCTGCGCGAGAGCGCGGACGGCCAGGCCGTGCAGGTGCGGGCCGGGGCGGAGAAGGCGGCTGCCGAGCTGCGTGAGGATGCCGCCCGCGAGCGGGAGGCGTCCCGTGCGGATGCGGCCCGTACGCGCACGCTGGCCAAGGAGGACATCGGCCGGCTGCGGGCGACGGCGACCGAGGACGCAGACCGCCTGACCCGCACCGCCCGCGAGGAGGCCGACCGGATCCTGGCCGCCGCCCGCACCAAGCGGGACGCGGAACTGAAGGAAGCCGAGCAGGCTCTGGCGCAGGCCCGGCTGAGGGAAGCGGACGCGGACGTCACGCTGAAGGCCGCCGACGACATGGTGGCCGAAGCCGCCGCCCGGATGAAGCGCGCCACCGACCGCACCGAGCGGGCCCTGGAACGCAAGCGCCTCAAGCTCCAGGCCAAAGGGGAGCGCCGGGACGCGAAGGAGGCCCGCAAGGCGAAGGCCCGGGAGCTGCGGGCCGCGGACCGCGCCGGGAAGCCGGCCGTGTCCGACCGCGTGAAGCAGCTCGTGAAGGTCAACGCGGAGCGGTTGATGGTGATCGGTCCGATCACCGCCCCGATGGCCGTCGCGTGGACGGGCCAGGCCGGGTTCGCTGAGGACATCCTCGGCTGGGTCGTCCCCTTCACGATCCTGTTCGCCGCCGCGTGGGAACTCAGCACGGCGTTCGTGGGCTGGATGTACCACCAGGCCCGCCAGGGCGGCGACGCCGGAACCCTCTACCGCGTCAGCACTTGGATCTTCGCCCTCGGGGCGGCGGTCATGAACTTCTGGCACGCCTCCGGGCAGCCTGTGGCCGGCAGCCGGGTCTGGGACGCGAAGAAGGAGATCTGGACGGAGCAGATCACCTACTGGCACTTCACCCCGAAGGCGGTGGCTTTCGCCGCCATGAGCATCGTGGGGATGGTGCTGTGGGAGCTGTACGCCTCACTGATCCACCGCCGCAAGCTCCGTGAGGACGGCAAGGTCGCCAAGGCCCGCCCGTCGATCGGGGCGGTCCGCTGGTTCCGTTACCCGGTCCACTCCTTCACCGCATGGTCGCTCGCGATCACGGACCCGCGCCTGACCACGCTGGACCGGGCCTGGACCGCAGCGGGCGCGGAACTCGCGGACCGCAAGGCGGCCCGGACCGGTCTGGCCCGGCACCGGGTCGTCGTTCCCCGCCTCGCGGTCGACGACCACGGACCGGCAGCCATTCCCACCATCCTCACCCTGACCCGCACGGACCGGCCCGGACCGCTGGACAGCCTGGTTCCGGTCCGCCCGGTCCAGCACGGTGGGTATCCGGTCCGGTCCGGTCCGGGCGACCGGAACGCGGTCCACGGTCCGGTCCGGACCGCCGGGGCTACGGACCGGACCGGCGGACCGGCGCGCGCCCTGGAGGCCGGTCCGGCCGGACCGCAGGGCGCTGACCTGCTGACCGGACCCGGTCCGGACCGTGGACCTCGGACCGTGCCCGCCACCCAGAGCGCGGCAGCTGCGCGCGGAGTGACGGTCCGGACCGCCGACGCCGCTCCGGGACCGCAGGAGCCGGACCGCACCGGACCGGCCGACCAGGAAGCCCCGAAAGGTGTCTCCGGTCCGGACCGTGGCGAGGACGGCGGTCCGGACCTCACGGTCATCACGCTCACGGACCTGGAGCGGACCGCGCTGGACCGGCTCCGGACCGCGAACGAGCCGCTGAACCGGACCAACATCGCCAAGGCGGTCCGGACCGAGGGCGGCTCCATCGCCACGGACCGCGCCGGACAGATCGCGGTCGCTCTCAAGCAGCACACGGTCCGCTGACCGGACCGCCCGCACAACCGTCCTGCCGCTCATAGTCGCCACCGGACCGCGCTCGCCCACCGAGCGCGGTCCGGTGACGGCCACGGCCGGCAGGCCGCTCACCCCCACATCCCGCGCGCTGAACCTCGTCCCTGGCCTGCCAGGCGCGGGCTTGAGCGGCCGCGATCACAGCCTCGAGGAGGAGACAGCCCCTATGTCCGGAATCGACTGGGACAAGGAGTTCAGCCGCATGGACCCCCAGACACCCCAGACACCCCAGGCCAACCAGGCCCCCCAGGCGCCGGAGAAGCCGGAGAAGCCCGCGACCTCACGGTTGTCCGCCGCGGTCGGCGGGATGCGCCGCAACACCGCGGCGCTCGCCGTGTGCGGCACGATCGCCGTCGTCGCCGTGTGCGGAACGGCCGTCGCCATCACCAGCTTGCAGGCCGAGCAGGCCGCCCAGGAGCGTGCGCGTGCCCAGGAGAAGGCCGCGAACGCCCTGGTCGAAGCGGAGGCCGACAAGCAGCGGGCGCAGACCGAGGAGGCCACGGCCAAGGTCACGTACGAGCGGGAGATGACCGTCTACCGCGAGTGCATGAAGCTCCGCGCGGCGGCGGTCGCCAAGGCGGCCTCGTACGACGTCGCGAGGATCCCCACCTGCGACGCCCCGACCCTCGGCGGTGCGGCTTCCAAGTCCCAGGAATCCGCCGATTCCGGCTCCGGCGCCGGCGGCATCACCTCCAGCCCGTGGCTGTGGGTGGCGCTCATCGGGGGCGGCGGATTCATCGCCTACAAGAAGCTTTCCGTGCCCTCCGGTTCGGGTGCGGTCGCCACTGTGAACAACAAGGGATTTACCTTCGAGAAGGGTGCATGAAATGACGCTCCAGTTTTTCGCCCTGGCCCTGTTCTGCTGGGCCCTGTTCTTCACCTTCAAGAAGACGAAGGGAAAGCAGATGGTGATCTGCGTGATGCTGATCGTCTCCGGGATCTTCCTGCCGTACACGCCGTTCAGTGAGCAGATCCGGACCACGCTGGAGTCGGTGTTCAACACGGCGAACACGACCGTGAACAACATCAGCTCATCGTCACGCTGAGTACACGTCAGCGGTTACGGGTTACCGGTTACAGCCCCAGGAGACCCCCAGAACCGCCCGCCAGGCGGCGCGAACCGGTGTCCCACGGGCCTGTAACCGGTAACCCGTAACCACCCGAGACCACAAAGAGTCACAGAAGGGAGGGTCGTGGAACTTCTCGTACTCCTCGCCATCAGCTACCTGTTCGGCGTGGAAAAAACACACGGGAAATACGAGCAGGCGGGAATCAAGAAACCCCCCGCCAAGCCGAAAGAGAAATGGGAGCCGACCCGGGCTCCGGACACATTCAGAAACGCCCCGTACAACGTGGCGGCAAAAACTCATTACGGGCTGCTGGCGGGTGCTCATTGGGCCGGTGGCCTGCGGGACGGCTGGCGTTCGGCCTACCTCAAAAAGCCGAGCGGTAAGCCTTCCGGTTCCACCTCAGCCGGGCCCACTCCAGGGCCCTCCGGTTCGACCTCCGCCGGGCCCACTCCGGGGCCTTCTGCGGCCACCGCGCCGCCCAAGCCCAGCACCCCCCCGGCCCCGCCGACGGCTCCCCCACCCCCGTCCGCACCCCCGCCGACGACGACCCCGCCGCCGACGGCCCCACCCCCGCCGACGGCCCCACCGCCGCCGACAGCGGGAGCGCCGCCGGGGTCTGCAGTTCCCCCGGCGGGCACCGTCCCGCCGCCCCGCACCGTCCCGCTGCCCGACCACATCCGGAAGGACCCCGCGATGCAGCCCAACCCGCCCGTACCGCACTCCGCGACCGTCGACGACAAGGGCATCCACGTCACGACCGCCGCAGGTAAGTCCCGCACCTACAGCGGCGGTGAGGTCATGAACCTCACCCAGGTCATCGACCTCGCCGAGGGCTCGGCCACCCTGTGCCAGTCCAGCACCGAGACCTGCCTGGACCTCACCGACGAGGCCACGGAGCTGGCCTCGGACTGCGACACGCTCATCGCCGAGATCACCGCGAAGGGCGTCGGCGCGAACCTGATCGGCAAGTGCGAGGTGCTCAAGGAGCAGCTCGACCTCCAGGCTGCCGCCGCCAAGGAGCTCCACGACAAAATCCAGGGCGGCGAGGAAGCCTGCCGCACCGCGTCCGCGAACGCGGAGCTCCGCCACGGGCCGATCTTTCGGGCTGTCGCCGACTCCCCCCTGACCAAGCCCGCCGAGCGCGACTTCTACAACGCCCGATAGAAGAGGAGAGGCCCTACATGAGCGTCACCGAGAGCCTGAAGGACGCCGCGACCTACGCGGCCCTGCGCACCAAGCTGGCCTGGCTCACGCACAAGGTCCACGCGCACGCCCAGACCGTCACCACGCTCGCCTCCGATGTCGACGACGCCGCCGAGCAGATGCTGGACGCCTCCGAAACGATGAAGGCGCTGGCCGTCGACGACGCGACCACCGCCGAGTTCGCCGACGCCGCGCTGACCATGACCGGCGTCAAGGACGCGGCCGGCGCCTACACCTCCGCCGCCGACAGCGCCTCCGCAGCCGCCGACGACGCGAAGAGCACCACCGAGAACGACCACGGAGGGATCGCCGACGCGGTCGATACCTCCCCCGTCGACATGGCCGAAGCCGCCTTCTACACCCAGAGCTGACAGGAGATCAGGACCGTGGGGCCGACCCGAGCACAGTTCATCCAGTACGCACCCGCCGCGCTCGCGGTGGTGCCTCTCGTGGCCGGCCCCTGGTCCGCCCTCGCCGCCGCGGCGGCCGGAGCAGGGGCGTGGGCCATCAACACCTCCGCCCCCGTTCTGCGGTCTCTGATCGCGTGCGGGTTCACGGCCACCGGGTGCGGCATCGCCGCGCACGAGGTCCTCGCCGCGGGCGGGAACCCGCTGTTCGCCCTCGGGCTCGCGGCTCCGGCCGGGGCCGCCGCCCTGGCCCACCACCGCAACATCGCCGGCCACACCCCCGCCCTCACACCCGCGACCACGGGCACGGCTGCGGCGGCCGGGCTGACGTCGCAGGCACAGCTCATCACCGCCTGGTGGAAGGAGTTCATCTCCGGCCCCACCCAGACCGAGGACCGCAAGCTCATCCAGGCCGGGGCCAACCTGGAGCACCTCGCCCTCGAGGCCGACGACGACCACGTCGCGTTCACCGGGATCATCACCCTTCCCCAGGGGCAGCAGGTGCGGGTGAAGGCCGCCGACATCGCCGCCGTCTACCAGATCCCCGTCTCCCAGATCGAGCTGGGAGACCCCAAGCACTACGCGCCCAACGCCCTGCCCGTCACCGTCCACCTGAAGGTGCCGACGGCGCAGCCGCAGATCGTGGCCGGCACCCCGACGGCTCCCGAGGAGATGTGGGCCGCGTACGTCGGTGTGCCGGAAGGTGCGATGCCCGGCACCACCCTGACCCTCACCCGCTACGACGGGCCGCTGGACTGGGAGGGGATCGCCACCCGCGACCGCAGGGCGATCGGGACCGTCAACCTCCAGGACCTCGCAGGCAATTTGGACCTGGAGACGATCCAGATCGCCCTCGCCCCCGGCGACAAGCCCTCGCAGATGGGTATCCGGGTGATGAGGGAACACGCCCTGATGCACGGCACGATGCTCTCCTCGGTCGTGGGCGAGTTGTCGATGGACTCCCGCGGCTACGTCCGCGCCGGCACCTACGTCGACGGCCGGGCCGCCCTTCTGCCACTGGCGCAGCCCGGCTCCGGCGCCCGCCACCTCTACCTCGTCGGCGGGTCGCGGTCGGGCAAGTCCGGACTGCTGGAGCAGATCCTGCTCTCCGCCCACCGCTCCGGCATCGCGGTGATCCTCGCCTCCCCGCAGGCCGGGACCATCGCCGGGGCCCCGCTGTCCGCATACCTCGGGGACGGCCTGGACGAGGCGATGGGCGCGCTGCGCCTGGCCTACGCGATGATGCTCGACCGCGAGGCCCGCTACCGCTCCCCCGCCTTCCCCTTCACCGACCCGCTGGTCCTGGTCGTCATCGACGAGGCCCACATGCTGCTGTCGGCCTCCTCCCCGTACCACCTGGAGGCGAAGGCGATCGTAGAGCAGCTGACCCGCCGCTCCCTCAAGCGGGGCATCGGCGTGGTCCTGGCCACCCAGACCCCGCTGGCCGAAGACCTCGGCAACTCCACCGTCATCCGCTCCCAGCTCCTGATCGGCGGCGGCGCGGTGTTCCTGCGCTGCGCGCGTGGCCAGGGTTCCCTGGTCGGCGCGAACGCGGTGGAGGGCGCGGAGGGCCTCGACCTGTCGATGATCCCCTCGCAGTGGCCGGGCCAGTACGCCAAGGTCGCCGACCGGGACATGAGCGGCCTGGCCACCGAGGCCGCTGCCGCCCCCGAGGACGGCACCTTCGGCCTGGGCTACCTCCTCACCCCCGGCTCCCAGGCCGTCCAGTTCCGCTCCCTGCACCTGGACGTGCCGCCCGTCTCCCTCGCCGGAGGCGGGCCGCCGGTCGGGATCGAGGACTGCGACGCCTGGCGGGAGCGCGACGCGATCTCCCAGACCCTCATGGTCGACAAGCGCGGCAAGAACCTGATCGGCAGCCTTGCCGACCTCCTTGCCGCAGCCGAGGGTGCGTCGCAGGAGGCGCCCCACCACAACGCCGGCGGGCCCCACACGACCGCCGGCCCCAGCAGGCCCGGCGGTCCTGGCGTAGCCGCAGGGGCGACTGACGGACAGGAGCTGATCAAGCCGCGCATCCTCGAGCTCCTGCGGGAGCAGTCCATTCCGATGACCGCCGAAACCATCGCCCGAAAGCTGGGCACATCCGCCAAGAACATCAAGCCGCGCCTGTCCGAGCTGAAGAAGCGGGACGAGGTCACCAACGAGAACGGCCTGTGGAGGGCAGCATGAACACCCGTACCGAAGCCGACTTCACTCCTATCGACGCCGACTTGTACGCGAAGGCATTCCAGCTCCTCGACCCGACCCCGGAACCCGCCGCCCCCGCGGCTCCCGCGGCTCCTGCTCCCGTTCCCTCCAACCTCGCCGCCGCCCCGCCGGTGCGCCTGACCGGCCCGGTGGAGAAGACCCTCACCGACGCGCTCGCCTTCCTCGACACCCACGGCTGGGCCAGGCGCACCCTCATCCACCACGAGGGCGCCCGCTGCTCCATCGGCGCGCTGCGCGCCGCGGCCGGCGCCCGCAACGCTGCCTACTGCGAGGCTGGGAATCTCCTCCTGGACGAGGCCCGTCGTCAGCACGGCAAGAAGTGGGAGTCGATCCCCTCCTGGAACGACTCCCACACCGGAGCGCAGGTGCGTAGCGTGTGGGAGGCCGCCATCCGGCGCGCCCACCACATGAACATCTGACCCGGTTGGAGCTGCCCGTGTCGTTCTCGTTCACCAACCCCGAGCCGGACCGTGACGACCGGTCGTTCGCCTTCACCGGCACGCAGCCGGACCGCGACGACGGCCGCTCGTTCTCGTTCACCGGGTCGGACCCGGCCGACATCGACAGGCAGCTCCAGACGATCACCGACATGGCCCACGAGATCCTCCGCCGTGTCGCAGACGTCCGCAGGCAGATCAACACCTGACCGCCTCCTCCGCCCACAATGCGGAGAACCGACCCAGCCAGCTCGACATCGCGCCCCGCCCGGACCCCTTCCGGGCGGGGCGTCGCTGTTCCCTGCCCGAACACCACCCACCCCTCGGGAGACCGACCACCGTGCGCCGATACCGCTACCGCTGCACCGTCTGCCGCACCTCCAGCCCCGTCGTCCACGCGATCGAGGCCGTGGCCGCCGTGGGCGAGGCCCACCGCCAGACCCTCCACGGCGGGCACTTCCCCGACGACGAAATGGCCGGCCAGATAGACCGCCTGGGCCGCTGGTACGCCGCCCTGCCCCCACTGGCCGCGCTCCACGCCCGCATCGCGGACGCGCTCAGCGACCTCCGCGACATCAAGACCATGGGCCACTACTGGTGGGCCAGCGCCGGCGCCACCCTCCTGCTCGGAGGGACGGCCGCCCTCGCCCTCCTTCTCGTCACCGCCGCCCTCTGACTACGGCACCGACCGCCCCGCCTGGCCACCGGCACCGGACCGCCCCCGTACTTCGGAGGCGGCCGGTCCCGGTGACCGGACAGGCCGACCGGCCACCACCTTCACCTCACGCCCCGTAGACGGAACCGTCCGTCGACGGGGCGCAGCACTGCCCGCCATCACACCTGCTGGAGGACAACTCGTGCTCACCCCTCGCCCGCGCCGCCGCATCGGCCGGCCCCGCCCGCAGCGCCCCGGCCCCCGCTACCCGCACCGCCCCGACCGTCTGCCCGGTGCCTGGAGCCGCTGATGCCCAGGAGGCGCAGGAAGCGGCGCCGCGAGATCAAGCGCGTGCCCCGCTCGGAGGCGTTCCTGCCGGAGTTCGATCGCGGCGCAGTCCCCGAAGGACTCGTCACGCGACGCCAGCTGAGGGACATGGGCCTCAGCCCCGGCGGCAACGACGGTCCGGTCGCCATCCTGCGCTGCAAGTGGTGCTCGTACCGGCCGCAGTGGTCGTGCAACCACCCCACCCGTGGCTTCCTGCTCCGGGTCGACCTGGCGAAGCCCAAGCGCGTCCCGACGCGCCCAGGAATGGGCCCTGGACCGGGCCATGGCAGCTCGCCAGACCTGCGGGGACTGCGAAGGCGGTTCTTTTTCTGCCTCTCCAAGAAGCTGCGTGGAGTGCTTCGACGGCACGCCCGCCGACCCCGCCACCTACATCACTCCCCTGGCCAAGCACCTGCTGGCCGCCTGACACGAAGAGGAAACCAGTCCATGACCAACACCACCACCGACGAGACGATTCGCTACACCGCGGACGTCGTCCTGCTCGCTGCTGGCCGCGTCCTGCTGATCGAGCGGGGCTGGGCCCCTTACAAGAACTCCTGGGCTTTGCCGGGAGGTCACGTTGACGGCGGGGAGACCAGCCTGGCCGCCGCCGCGCGCGAGTTGGAGGAGGAGGCCGGCATTGCCATCCCGGTCGCCGCCCTGCGGCAGGTGGGTGCCTTCGACGCCCCCGGCCGTGACCCGCGCGGCCGGTACGTCAGCGTCGCCTACACGGCCACCCTGCCCGCGCCCGTCCCGCCGACGGCAGGGGACGATGCCACCGCCGCCCGCTGGTGGCCCTTGAGCGCACTCCCCGACCTCGCGTTCGACCCACGCTCAGATCCTTGCGGCCGCCCAGGCCTGCTGACGTGACCGCCCGCCACCTGCGTGCTGCCCTGCTACTCGCCGCCGCCGTCCCACTCGCCGCAGCGACGGCCGCCGCCGTGCTCAAGGCCAGCCACCTCAAGCTCTACGCCGACCGCCACCGCATCAACCTCTCGCCGGTCGCCCGCCGCTCCTGCCCCGACTGCCGGGGCGCGGGCAGCTGGTGGACCGGCGGCGCCTTCCCGGAGATGGAGGCGTGCGGCTGCTGGTCCGACCGGCGCGAGCTACGCGTCCAGCTCCTGCCGATCCAGACCCGTATCTACGACGAGCCGCCGTTCTGAACACCGCCGCCCCCGGCCGAAGACCGGCCGGGGGCGAAGGCACCACGGGGCGCCCCCAGCAACCGCGAAGAACCACCCACCCCGAACACGTACACGCCGCCTCGATGTGGGCGCCGGCAAGAGGGTTCGGGACCGTCCCGGGCTCGTGAAGGAAGGAGCCGTCATGGCAAGAGACCGCGCGAACAATCCGCCCAGGGGTCAGTGCCAGCAGTGCTGGCGCCACGCCTACGACCGCTCGGTGCACAAGGGCCTTGGTCCCCGTCAGGACTGCAAGCCGTGCGTGGACCACATGGTCAACGGCCACGGCAACATGATCGTCAGGTGAGCGGGGTGACGCGAGAGAAGGGACGGTTGCTGGGCGAGGCCCAGCGGGCGGTCGCGTTAGCCCTGGCGATCGTCGTGTTCAACGCCGACGTGGTGATCGCGTGGGTGTGCGCGGTGGTGTTCAGCATCGTCGCGTACGGCGCGATGGATCTGCCGCTGTGGATGGCCGCCGCCATGGCACTGGTGGTCGGCCTCGGAGTCTGTGCCGCCTCAGCTCCGCTGTGCGGCGGATGGATGTGGCGCTGGTCGGGCCGGATCAGGAGATGGGCCGCACCGGACACGGTGTACTCGCCTCCGGCCCCGGTGGATCACGTGGCCGCGCTCCTGGCCCGGAAACCGACTCGCTCGGTGCCGCCGCGGGTGTCGCGGTCGACCGAGCCTCGGCCACTGGCGTCGTACGAGCTGGCGGGCCGGGAGGCGTGCTGGCGGTGCGGTGAGCCCCCGGTGGAGGGCACGCACGCCTGGGAGGACCGCGGCGACTTCCAACTGCTGTCCAACCACACCTTCACGTGCACGAACGGGCACGGCTGGACGAACAGCACCGACGGGAGCTGACGTGCGGGCCGCGTTTCCTCCCGTCGGCCTTCCCGGAGCAGGAGGCCCACGGCAAACCGCCGTTCCGACACACAACGAAAGGCCACCACCGGCACGCCGTCCGTACGGCAGTGCGCAACACCCCGGGCATCACCGACCTGGTCGCGATGCTCACCGGCGCCGTCCTCGCCTACCGGTCCGGCCCTAGCGCCCACCGGCACCCGGTCACGGTCGCCACGGGATGCGCCGGAGGCCGGCACCGCGCGGGCAGCGTCGCTCTCGACCTCGCCGACGCGCTGCGCGAGCACGGCGTCAGCAGCACCGTCACCCACCGCGACCTGCACCGCCCCGTCGTCGACCGCTGACGAAAACATCTGCCACACAGCGCGGCCCCGGCCAGATGGCCGGGGCCGACGACATATCCAGGCGCGGCCGCAGCATCGGCACATGAGGCCGACCGCCCCGCTCCCTTCACCCGAATCGAGATCAGGAGACCTTCAGCATGCCCCGTCACCTCACCACCGAGCGTCTCGCCCTGTTCGGCACCCTGCTGGCCACCTTCGGTGAGCTCCACCCTGCTTGTGATCACTGGGTTCAGGGCAGCAAGACGGCCTCGCGGAAGCGGCTGTACGGCGAGGACCTGGTCCACGCCGACGGCTCCCCCGCCGCCCCGGACTCCACCCGCCCGACCATGGCCACCACCACGCTCGGCAGGCGTGCCGTGGCCTGCCACGTTGCCTCGTACACCGCCGTGCAGCTTGGGGCGACCGTCGCGATCACCCGCGCGTTCGGCTACCGCGTCACACCGGCCGCGCTGCTCGCCGGCGCGGCCATCAACGCCGGGACACACGCCGCGATCGACCGCGGCGCCGCTCTGCTGTGGCTGGCGAAGAAGACCAAGAAGACTGGCTACATCGAGCACTGCAAGGCCACCCGCGTCGACGACGACGGCAAGGCCACCTCCGAGCTCACCGGGCCGGGCAGTGCGTGGATGGAGCTGGACGCGGCACTGCACCGCGCGATCGGCGTCGGCGCCGCCGCCGTCACCGTCTGGCTCACCACCCGCCCCGGCGCCCGCCGGTGACCCGCACCTGCATGGACCGCGTCCGGACCTCCGCCGGCACCGCCAAGCACGCCCTCCAGCAGATCGAGGACGAACTCGGCGGTCCCCTCGACGCCGAGTTCCTCGCCGAGACGCTGCGCGAGCTGTTCGACGAGGCCGACCCCGAGGGCGGAATCCTCGGCTCGCTCAACCAACTGCTCACCAAGGCTTCGCGCGCCGCCGCGCTCACGCCGCTGGACGGCGAGGACGCCGAGTTCGCCGCCTGCGCGATCGAAGAGGCCGCGGCCTTCGTCGCCGACTCCGCCGGGATGCGTCTGCACCTGGCCACCTGCACCCTCCACCCGCAAGGAGAACGCCCGTGAAGACCACCTTCGAAGGCACCATGCAGCCCCTCGACACGACCATCCCCGACCCGGCGCTGATCGTCCTGATCGGGGCGGCGGGGAGTGGCAAGTCGACCTGGGCGAGCACCTGGCCCACCACGCAGGTTCTGGAGCTCGACCGGTTCAGGGCGATGGTCTCCGACTGTGCCGGGGACCAGTCGGCCACCCTGTCAGCGGTCAACGTTCTGCACACCGTGCTGGAGGCCCGCCTCGCCCGGAAGTTGACGACCGTCATCGACGCCACTTCCACCGAGGCACGTGTGAGGGCCGGCCTTCTGCAGGTCGCCCGCTCCTACGGCGTGCCCACCGTCGCGTTGCTGGTCTCCACCCCGGCCGAGGTGTGCGTCGACCGCCAGGCCGACCGGGGCCCGGGACGCGCCGTGCCCGAGAGCGTCGTACGCCGCCAGCACGCCGAAGCCGTCGCCGCCTTCCCCGGCCTGCGTGGCGAAGGCTTCGACCACGTCGTCTTCGCCGACAACATCCACCGCCTTCAGCCGCTGCTCCAGCGCGCCAGCGACAACCGCCGCGCGGATCTCGGCTGGGACGGCGGCGACGGCCTGGGCGACCTGCTCCTGGTCCGCCGCTTCTTCGGCGCGGACATGATGCCGCTGTGGCAGTGGCGCGACAACTCCCCGCTCGCCGGCGGCGACCGCGTCGGTGACATCCGCCTCGGGCCCGACCGCATGGTCCTCGCCCTGCGCACCGACGTCGACGGCGAAGGCGACCTCGGGTTCGACCTGCTGGTTGCCTGCCCGTACGACGACGACTGCGATGCCCCCGCGTGGCAGCCGGTCTTCTCGGTCACCGACCTGCTGAACACGCACACCAGCACCACCGGGTCGCACCCGGACGCGGTCTGCACCGTCCACGGTGGCCTCGACGACGTCGACCAGGAGGCCGCCGACATCCAGTACGACGATGAGGACGACGACCCCGAGGGTCGCCCCCCCCCCTGGAAGAGCAGTACGCGGACGCGGTCCGCGAGTGAGCCGCGCCGCCGACGGGCCCCACCCGATCCAGGGCGGTGCCGCCGACCTCGCCACGCACCGCCGCACCGTCCACACCCGCGCGGGCGACCCGCGCACCCCGATCACCATCCGGCTCGACTACTGAAAAGGAAGTTCCTCATGGCACGCAGCGCCCGGCCCACCGTCCACTACATGGCGACCCGGCCCGACGGCACCGTCCCGCCCACCGACGAGTACCTCGCCCGGTACGCCCGCGAGCACGGCGAGACCGTCCCGACCGTCAACCTCGCCGACCGCGTCGGCCAGGTCGTCGACCACCCCAGCCCAGGCCAGAAGTGGTACACCGACAAGCCGTTCTCGTACTTCCACATGTACACCCGGCCCGGCGAGATCCTGGAGCGCATCGAGGAGGGCTGGCCGGTGCGGCTGTGGATCGTGGAGCCGCTCGGGGAGACCGGCAACTGGGGTGGCGACAACTACCCGTACTGGCTGATGTCCCAGCAGATCCGCGTCGTGGAGGAGACCGAGGCGTGGCGTGCGTTCGGGCACCGCGGCGTGCAGGTCCTGGCGGTCCTCGCCCAGCTGCCTGACCTCGCCCGGCAGTGGGCCGCGCAGTGGGCCGCCGACCCCGAGGGCACCCGCCGCACGTACACGGCGTGGGAGAAGCGGGTGAACAACACCCACGCTCTGGACTGGTGGGCGTACTACCGGGCGCAGTACTCCCGGCGCGAGGCCGCCCTCCAGGCGGCCAACCAGCTCGCCGACACTGCCGCCACGCAGGCGGCGACCAGCGCAGGCGCCGACACCGAGGCCTTGGCCGCGATCCGTCTGCGGGCCCGCTGCCTGGCCGCCGGTCAGCTCATGCACGACCGGGTCCGCAACGGCGACTACGAGAAGTCGGTCCGGGCGCTGCTGCTCGGTTCCCGACTCGACACCCCTGCTCCGGCTCTCGCCTGACGCCTCTCCGTGCCGCCCCGGTCTCCCGCACGACGGAGGCCGGGGCGGTCGCGGTGTCCCGTCAGACACCAACCCACTGGAGAAACCTCATGCGTGGACCCGCAGTCACCGCCTTCGCGGAGACCGCTGCCCTGTACGCGATTCTCAACGATGACCAGGAGGAGGCCGAACGCATCGTCTCCGAAATGCCGCCGAATGAGCGTGCCGAGTTCGCTGGCCAACTGGACCAGCTCCAGAACCTGATGACGGACCGGTTCGGAAACGACCTGCGCCCGCACCCGCTGACGCGCCTGCCCGGTACTGGTGGCCGCATTCTGCACGAGCCGGGAAGCGGCGAGTACGACAACGTCAGCGACTCGCTCGCCCAGACGAAGAAGTGACGCCCCGGGGCAGCCGCCCTGCTTGCCGGCCGACGGCCGCCCCGGGTCCATCCATCCCGTACAAGACGAGAGGGAGATCCTCAGTATGGACTCCGTCCTGCACACAACGGGCCGGTTTGGCCCGCGCACCCTCCTGATCACCGCCGCAGCCGTTCCGCTGACCGGCTGGGCGGTCCACGCCGTCACCCTGTACAAGCAGATCGCCGCCAAGGAGAAGGACCCGCTGACCGGGCTGTTGCTCCGCGACGCCTACACCGCCCGCGCCCGCCGGCTCCTGGCCCGCCGCGACGACCTGGCCGTGGTCATGGTCGACGCCGACAGGTTCAAGGAGATCAACGACCGGTTCGGTCATGCGGCTGGGGACGCGGTCCTCGCCGCGTTCGGCGCGAGGCTCACCGCGTGGGCGGGCCCGCGGGCGTCCGTCGGCCGCCTCGGAGGCGATGAGTTCGCCGTCGTCGTCCAGGTGACCGCCGCGCGCCTGGAGCAGCGCCTCGCGCAGCTGGTCCGGATGCTGCACACCCCCGTCGTCCTCGAGGACGGCCGCACCGTCGACGTCGCCGCCTCGGTCGGCGCCGCGGCCACCGGCGTCCTCGCCACCCGCGACCTGACCGCGTTGCAGAGGGCCGCCGACGCCGCCCTGTACGACGGCAAGCACACGGGCCGTGCGGTCCTCGCGACGGCGCAGCACCGCACGGTGCCGTCCGTCAACGGCCGCCGGGAGGGCAGGCCGGGCACGGCGGTGTGGGGGCGGGCCGCATGAGCGCCGTGACGCTGCCCGAGGGCGACTGGATCCGTGGCATCACCATCCGCCAGCCCTGGGCCACCTGCATCCTCGCCGACAAACGCGTGGAGAACAGGCCCGTCGCCTGGCCCTGGCGCGGCTGGGTCCTCCTGCACAGCGGCAAGCAGCTGGACCGGCTGGCGCTGCGCGACCCTCTGGTCGCAACCGCGCTCCGAGGCCGCGATCTCCACCTCGGAGCGGTCATCGGCGTCGCCCGCCTGGTCGACTGCCACCCGGACCGCGGGCCCGAGCAGTGCACCAGCCCGTGGGCGCAGCGCGAGGTCCACCACCTGGTCCTCGACGACGTCCGCGAACTGCCTCTGCCCGTCCCCGCGATCGGCGCCCTGTCGGCCTGGAAGCCGTCGCAGCATCTCGTGGACCAGGTCCTCCAGCAGCTGCCCGGCCTCCGGCCGTGACCCGCACCTGACTCCCACGTGCCTTCGGGACGACCGCCCTACGACCGGGGCGGCACCGGGCACGGCAACGCCCCGGGGCAGTCCGCTCCGTCACTGGCCATGTCGCCAGCCGGACACCCCCGGGGCTCTCTCACTTTCGCATGTTCAAGGAGCCCTTCACCATGCAGCCCTCCGTAGTCCCCCTGGACCGCCTCATAGGCCCCGAGCACGCCGCCCAGTTCATCAACAGCCTGGTCCGCGACCTCATGGTCCAGGACCTGCTCCCGGAATCTGTCGCGTACCGGCTCGTCTGTGAGGGCGTCCTGGCGGGCGATCCGTTCCTGCTCGCCGAGCCCGGCCAGGCATGGGCCCTGCGCCCCGAGAGCACCGACCCTGCCCCCGGACTGCTCCTCATCATCCGGCGGGACAGCGACCGGCTGCGCGTGGAGGACGAGCACGGGCAGCGGCACACGATCCCGCTGTACGCCCTGAACGCCTACGCGCTGGACCAGTGGTGCTGGGCCCGCCCCGACGCCCCCGGCCGGAGGTGACCGCCATGACCGATCCGATAGTCCTGGACGGCTACCTGGACGACGAGACCGTGCCCGGCCTGCACGGGGCCGCGGGCCGTTTCCGCGTCATCGTCTCCCCCACGGACGAGATGGCTGACGAGATGATCTTGCCGTGCAGTGTCACCGACCCGGTCATGGCACACGCCGTACTCGACCTGGTCCCTGGCGACCATCTGCGCGTCACCGGCCACTTGCGGCTGCCCCGCAGGCCTGACGAGCCGATGTGGCTGGTCGTCACCGCCGTCGAAGTCCTCGCGAGCGCCCCGTTCATGGGCGCCCCGGAGACCGTTGGCACCGCCGTCATGGAGCGGTACGGGCCGTACATCTGCTGGCACGACGCCGACACCACGGCCGTGCCGGTGTGGACCGAGAACGGCGCCTGGGTGGGCATCGCGACCGACCCCAGCGAACTGGGCGAGCTCTTCGAAGCGTTCGAGCAGCGCCAGGCCGCTGGCGAGACATGACACCGGCAGTGGCACCGGGCCCGTGTGCTCGCCGAGCGCACCTCGTGACCAACACCACGAGCACCATCACCCACCCCCGCATCACCACCACGAAAGGCAGGACGCGGTGAGCGTCATCGGACAGGAAGCCGGAATCGAGCACGGCTCGATGCGCGGCTACCGGCAGCACACCTACCGCAAAATCCAGGCGACCGAGGAATGCGGCTGCCTCGCTGCGGTGCGGGAGCACCAGCGCAAGAGCAAGCCGGTCACCAAGCGCAGCGAGAAGCAGAAGCAGTGGCACGGCGGCCAGTTCGTGCACAGCGGCACCGGATCGCAGCCCGGCCGCCCGATCCTCCCGCCGGGCGACTGCCCGACCGACGGGTGCGGACAGGAATGCGCCGGACGTACCGTCCAGCGCCTCGGCTGGGTCCGCATCCACGTCCAGGGCTCCACCGTCCCGCCCCGCACGTTCTGCTCCGGCTCCTGCGCCACGGTCGGCATCGCACTGGCCGAACTCCGCATGAAGCCCACCACCTGAACCACCGAGCCTTCTCCATGTAGCGGCCCACCCCACTCGGCGGGCCGCTACATCCCGGTCCGGCCCGGGGCGGCCGCCTGGCCACGAGCCCGGCCGCCCCGGCTGCCACCCGCCCAAGCCACACCGACGTCACGCCATCGACGCCGCCCAGCGGCAGACGAGGACACCCCGTGAAACTCCGCATCGACCACCAGGACCTGGCCGCCGCCGTCTCCTACGCCGCCCGCAGCCTCCCCGCCCGACCGCCCGCCCCCGTCCTCGCCGGGCTCCTCCTGGACGCAGGCGACGGCACCCTGCGGGTCAGCAGCTTCGACTACGAGATCTCGGCCGACACCACTGCCCCCGCCACCGTCGCCGAGAACGGGCGCGCCCTCGTGTCCGGCCGGCTGATGGCCGACATCGTCGCCCGCGTCCGCAGCGACGTTGACCTCGAACTGACCGGACCCCGCCTGGTGTTGCGCGCCGGGTCCGCCCGCTTCACCCTGCCCACCCTGCCCCTGGAGGAGTACCCAGTGCTGCCCGAGGCCGGCCCCACCTCGGGCACGCTGCCCGGCCCGGCCTTCGCCGAAGCCGTCGCCCAGGTCGCCTGCGCGATCGGCAAGGACGACTCCCTGCCCGTCCTCACCGGCATTCAACTGCGCCACGACCGGGAGACCGACACGCTCACCCTGGCCGCCACCGACCGATACCGGTTTGCCGTGCGCACTCTGCCCTGGAAGAACTGCGACCTCACGGCCGACTGCACCGCGCTCGCCCCCGGCAAGGCGTTCCTCGACGCCGCGAAGGCCGTCGCCGACGACACCACCGTCGACCTCGCCCTCCCCGACGCCTCCGGATCCAACGGCCTGTTCACCCTGCGCACCGACAACAGCACCACCACGCTGCGCGGCCTGGAAGGCGACCTGCCCAAGTACCAGGGCCTTTTCCCCACCGAGTTCAACCACACCGCCACCGTGGAGATCGCCGCGCTCAAGGACGCCGTCCAGCGCGTCGCCCTGGTCACCACCAAGGATTCCCCGCTCAGGCTCACCTTCGACGCCGACGGCACGCTCGTTCTGGAGGCCGGCACCAGCGACGAAGCCCAGGCCGTCGACAACGTCGACACCAACCTCGACGGCGACGAACTAACCGTGGCCTTCAACCCCGCCTTCCTCCTCGACGGCCTGAACGCTCTCACGGCCGAATCCGTCGACTTCCACTTCACCACCAGCACGAAGCCCGCCGTCCTGCGCGGCCACGGCAACGACGACCAGGCGCTGCGCTACCTGCTCATGCCGATCCGCCTCACCGGCTGAACCACCCAACCCCACGCCTGCGGGGCGGCCGTGACACGACTCCGGCCGCTCCGCACCACCACCGGCCCCGCCGAAGCCGTCACCCCACAGGGAGAACCTCTTCATGACGAACGGCACTACCCAACTCACCCGTCTGCGCACACGGATGCTGGCTGCCGCGTACAGCAACACCGACTTCTGGGTCCAGCGCACCGCCTTCGTCACCGACCAGGCCGTGGCCGCGCTCGCCCGCCGCGACTCCACCGCAGCCGAAGCCCTCGCCGCGTCACTCATGCGCGTGGAACCCCTCCACGACACCCAGATCCTGGGCGCGGCCGTGGAAGCCGGCATCGACACCAGCAGCTGGGAGGAGCGCCGCGAGAAGATCCGGACCTACGCCCGCGACGCCTACGAGCTGTCCCCGAAGTCCGACCCGGCAACCGAGGCCGGGCGGGTCTGGGCGTCGCTCTACGACAACTACCCGCAGATCGCGGCCGCCCTGGCCGCCTTCCTCCGCGAGCTGCCGCCCACCTGGCGCGAGGACCTGTTCACCACCAGCCCGCACTCCCCCGCCGCCCGCCGGACGGCCTCGGAGCTCCCCGGACCGGAGACCGCCCCGTACGACCCGCTGGACTGGGAGGACTGCCCGGCCTGCAGCGAAGCACAGGACCAGTGCCGCTACCACCGCGGCGTCTTCGCCGGCATGGAGTTCCAGCGCGACCTGATCACCACGGCCCTGACCGATCACGCGGCCATCGACCAGCTCCAGCAACGCCACACCGAACTCGAGGCGAAGGCTGCCCAGTCGGCGGCCTCCGACGCGAGCACACCCACCACCTAGCGAAGGAGGCACCGGCAGGCTCCCCCGCACCGCCGACCGTTAACGCCGTTAATACCCAGGAGGCTCAGGCCCGGCAAGCCCGGCAAGCCCGGCAAGCCCGGAAAGCCGGGGCGGCCGCAGGCCTGCGAGCCCGGCCGCCCCGCCACTCACCTACGGAAGGACCACTGTGTCCCGCCAGACCGTCACCACCGTCAGCCGCCCGCCGATCGTCGTGTTGTGCGGGTCGACCCGGCACTGGGACGCCCTCGACGAAGCCAACCTCTACGAGACCGCCGCCGGCCGCATCGTCCTCGCCCCCGGCTGCAACATGAAGCAGCCGCACCCGCTGTGGCAGGACCCGGACCGGGCCGACCGGCTCAAGCAGCAACTGGACGAACTGCACCGCCGAAAGATCGACCTGGCCGACGAGGTCCTCATCGTCAACCCCGGCGGCTACATCGGAGACAGCACCCGCAGCGAGATCGACTACGCCCGCAGTCTCGGCAAGCCCATCCGCTACACCCACCCCGCACAAGCAGGCGAGGACGCCCGTGGCTGACAGCACCACCATCGAGTGGACCGACAGCACCTGGAACCCGGTCACCGGCTGCACCAAGCTCAGCCCCGGCTGCGACAACTGCTACGCCGCAACCTTCGCCGAACGGTGGCGCGGCACCGCAGGCCACCACTTCGAGAACGGCTTCGACATCACCCTCCGGCCGGAGCGCCTGCGGCTGCCGATGACCTGGCGCACGCCGCGCCGCATCTTCCTCGACAGCATGTCCGACCTGTTCCACACGGACATCCCCGACGACTACATCGCCCAGGTGTTCGCCGTCATGGCGCTCACCCCGCAGCACACGTACCAGGTCCTCACCAAGAGGCACGGGCGTATGAAGGCGCTGCTGTCGCGCCCGTCCTTCTGGCACCTGGTTGCTGATC
The DNA here is from genome assembly GCF_042714995.1 of Streptomyces sp. NPDC058665. Taxonomy (NCBI): domain Bacteria; kingdom Bacillati; phylum Actinomycetota; class Actinomycetes; order Kitasatosporales; family Streptomycetaceae; genus Streptomyces; species Streptomyces sp. NPDC058665. The sequence continues at coordinate 24,312 of NZ_JBHXRX010000024.1, read as the reverse complement.
AAGGCAGGGAGCACTTCATCGGCTGCCAGGAGGACTGGCTGGCCGTCGGCGCGATGCTGGGCGGGAAGCCACTTCCCAACGTGTGGCTGGGCGTCTCGGTCGAAGACCAGAAGTGGGCGGACCTCCGCATCCCCGCGCCCCTGGAGACGCCGGCCGCCGTGCGCTTCCTGTCCTGCGAGCCGCTGCTGGGGCGAGTCGACCTCAAGCAGGCCGTCATACCCATGGGCAGCGAGCGCGGCCACGGCCTGACCGCCTCCTACGTCCGCGCGGGCCGCTGCTGCGAACGACGCTTCCACGGCATCGACTGGGTCATCGTTGGCGGCGAATCCGGCCCCGGGGCCCGTCCGATGCACCCCCAGTGGGCGCGATCCTTACGCGACCAGTGCGAATGGGCAGGAGTGCCGTTCTTCCTCAAGCAATGGGGAGCGCACGCACCCGAAGACCACGGACACGACCGCGGCGCCGTCGCCCTCATCGACACCCAGAGCCACAGCGGGAACCGAAGGGAAGCCCTCGCCCCGCGCGATGCGGTCCGCATGCGCCGCGTCGGCAAGAAGAACGCCGGCAGGCTCCTGGACGGCCAGCACCACGACGCCGTCCCACCCCCCGTCCGGTGAGCGGCATGACCGGCCGGGTGTACCTCGAGCGAGGCCACCCCGTCACCGTGATCACCCCGTTCTGCGCCCGCCACGCCCCGAACATCACCGGCGACTGGCTCCACTTCCAGTGGCCCGGTCGTCGCCCGTCTGCCGGACCACGCAACGTCGCCATACGCCGCGCCGACGGCAGCACCGTTGTTCGGCCTTTCTGCGGCCTCACCCGCCAGCCTGAGAACGACACCCCATAACGAGGCCCCGTACCTCCCGGACGTGATCCGGGAGGTACGGGGCCTTTCTTCGTTTCAGGGCTGTGGGAACTCAGGCACCGCCTGATATCGGCACAGTAGATGACTAGTCGGCCTCGCCGAGCAGATCGATCAGCCGAGCCCGAGTCTCAGGGCCGCTGCTCGCCACAAGATCGGCGGCGAACCCCTCCGCTCCTCCGGCGAGCGCGATGTACCGGGCCAGGGCCTGGTGCCGCTGCTCGTGCTTCGTCAGATACGCGTAAGCGATGTCCATCGCGGCAGCGCCGTCGTGCCACGGCATCTTGTCCACGGGGTTCGAACCCGCTTCGGTACGGGGTTCGGGAACCGGAGTGATCGGCTCGGGAGAGGCCTCCGGTGCAGCGGAGGTATTAACGGCGTTAACGGTAGGGGTCTGCTGCGGCGCGCGCGCGGTCCGCTTGCGGGGGGTATTAACGGCGTTAACGGTTTTCTCGGCTTCAGCGGCCTGCTGAGCCTTGGGCATGCGGCCGATACGGCGGGCCGGCTCCACTTTCAGCTCGCCCGTCTCGACCTTCTCCTGCAGTTCGGGAGTGAGCTCCAGGAGCGCGAGCCGCTGCGAAACCCAGGCCGGTGTCTTCCCGAGCCGCTTGGCCACCTTCCCTTGTGATCCGTGAACGCCGACGAGGTCCTGGAGCGCCCGTGCCTGATCGATCGGGGGGACGTCCACGCGGTGGATGTTCGCGATGAGAGCTGATTCCAGCATGTCCTCAGCGCTGGCCGCGAGATCGTCGTTGACGTCGATCCTCAGTTCCGCCAGGCCCGCCTCGGTGGCGGCAGCCAGGCGCCGGTTGCCGTCGATGACGACGTACTCGGCTTCACCGATCTCCGCTGCCTGGCTCGGGTGCACGGCCAGGAAGGCTGCGCGGCGCACAACGGCGACGGGCTGGAGCTGCCCGCGTTCCTTCAACGAGGTGGCCGTCTCCGCCACATCGGTGAGTTCCTCGCGGGGGTTGAACGGGTTGTGCGCCAGGTGCTTCAGTGCGACCGCGGCCGGCGGGCGCTTTCCCTCGCCGTTGATGATCTGCTGTCGTGTACGGATACGGCGCGGTTGGGGTTTTTCGCCGCTCTGCCCGTCGTCGTTCATGTTGAAGCCGCGGGTGACGCGCTGGGGCTTCTTGGTCTCGCTCATACCGCAAGTTCCTTCGCCAGGTCGCGCATCGCGTGCGCGTGCTCGCTGTCCGGTGCGTACTCAAGCAGAGGGATCTCTCCGTCTGCGGCCTCGCGGCCTTCCTTCAGGTCGCCGATCACCGCCAGGACGGCGGGGGAGGTGCTGAGCTCCCACTGGTCCTTGTTCGCCTTGACGAGCTTGCCGCGGCGACTGTCGTACGCGTTGACGACCAGACCCAGGTAGTCGACCTGAATGCGGCCCTTCGCGCAGAGATCTTCTTTCTGTGATTTCAGGAGACGGAAGGCGCGGTGAGACGCCTTGTTGGCCCACACCGGGGTGATGAGACCCGAGCGGTCGGCGAGCTCACCGTCGCGGCGCCGTACGTAGTAGAGCGCCGTGTCCATGTTCAGGCCGAGGCTGGGAGGGCCGTCGATGAGGATGACGTCGTAGTCGCTCTCCAGCGGCTCCAAGGCCCGCTCGAGGGCGGCCTCGCTGAACGACACCTTCGACAGGGCGACATCGCGGAGGAAGGCATCGTCCGACGCCGGCAGCAGATGAAGCCGCTCACCGAAACGCTCCTGATCCAGCGCGACCAGCAGATCGTGGATGTCGCCCTTGGCGGTGCCGTCCATGTGCATGAGGAGCGTCTCGACGTCCTCTTCGTACATGACGTCCTCGAAACCGAGCTCTGCGGTGAGGTGGCCCTGCGGGTCATAGTCCACGATCAGGACCCGGTGGCCGCTTTCAGCGAGGGCCTGCGCCATGCCGCTGGTGATGAACGTCTTGCCGACCCCGCCCTTCTGATTGGCCACTATGACCCGCAGGACAGGCTGGGCGGTCAACGGGGCGCTGGGGGAGGGGTGTTTGTCGAGCCAGAGTGTCAACGCCTGGGCGAGGCCCTGTACGTAGGTGACGCCGCGCTCGCCGCAGGCGGCCTTGAACGCCTCCGGTTCTCCAGTCGGCAGGAACGTGCCCCAAGTCTTCGCCCCGTCGGTATCCACCTCCGGTACGTCCGAGGCGGAGTACCAGGCCTTGATGGCGCGTTCGGTCGCGTCCTGGATGTCCATGCCATGCTCGAACGCGCGGATCTTCAGATGGCGTCGCAACTTCGGTGTGAGCGAGGTGATTAGTTTCTCTCGATCACCACGCGGGCTTGGGATGCTCATGCGGCCGAACATTACTAGGTCGCCTGTGGGGTGGAACTCGACACGCGGCAGGGAAAGCCTGACGCGCAATCAAGCGGGAGAACACACGAGGCGACGGGGCGTAGTACAGCGGGGCACGCCGCACCGGTCGAATCAGGGGCCGGTGAGGATGTCGTGGGTACCGATACGGCGCCAGACGATGTGCTGCGTACCGCGGACTATCTCCGGCCCGTAGGACCAAGTCGCCCGGCCGTTCCCGTCCCAGGTGAGTTCGTAGACGCCGGGCGCGCGCCGGACGCCTTTCACGCGTAGGCCGGCGCGGAAGCGTCCGGTGCGCAGGTCGTCGACGAAGGCCGCCACGGTCTGGCGGAAGCGGCGGCGCTGTTCGGAGGTGAGGCGGTCCAGGTCGGTGGTGAAGCGGGGCAGAGCCTCATACGTGGGCACGGCGAACTCCTCCAGGACGCACGTCGCCCCCGGCCGGTGGCCGGGGGCGGAAATGGCTGGTCGTGTTGAAGGGCGTCGGTGACGCGGTGCTCTCAGCGGTGGTGGGTGGTCGGGGATGTGGTGCGCTGGTGTGCGCTCAGTGACGGTGGAGTCGGTTGGCGGACGTTTTCGTGGCGGGTGGTGCTCGTGTGGTTGGCGCGCAGCATTCGCACGGCACGGTCAGCTCTCGTAGAGGGCGCGCATCGCGTCGAAGAACTCCTGGGGGCGGGCGGCCTCGCAGACGTCGCAGTGATACCGGAGGAAGTCGGTGCGGGCCGGGTGGTCCTGTTGGGCGGAGCGGCCGATGCTGCGGAATTCGGGCCGCATCGGGCGCGAGCACAGCGGACACGGGTCTGTGTAGATCAGTTCGTTCAACATGCGGCGGACTGTGCACAGACCGGCGGCCTACCGTCTCGGGCTGGTGTGATGGCCCGCCTGGCGGGCGCTGCGGCAAGGAATCTGGTGATGGCCTCCCGCCCGGCGGGAAGCGCCCCGGATCATGCTTCTGTGCAGGTCATGGGCGGTGTTCTATGGCCCGATGCTCAGCGCGAAGAAGGTCGGCCCGGGTGGGTGGCGGTACTACTTCCGCAGCGTGATGGTCGGCGACGGCCACCGCCCTGCGGGCAAGGCGCTGCGCGCCGCCCAGGACGAGGCCGGTGTTCCGCCCGGCGTCTGGAAGGGGCGGGGACTTGCCGCGGTCGGCCTTGCCGCCGGGGACGTGGTGACCGAGCGGCAGGCTGAGCTGCTCCTGGGAGAAGGCCGGCACCCGGACGCCGACCGGATCGAGAGCGAGCTCCTGGCGCAGGGCAAGAGCCCGGCGAAGGCCCGGCGGGCGACCGTGCTGGGCAGGCCCATCGAGCACAACCAGTCTCCGGAGACCGAGGACGCCAAGGAGCGCTCGCCGTGGCTGGCCCTGGACTTGGTGTTCCGGGCGCCGTCGACCGCGCAGATCTCGTGGGCGCTCATGGATGACGAGCACCGCCTGGTGCTGGAGCTGTGCCAGGACATCGCCCGGGACAAGGCGCTGGCGTGGCTGGAGGACTCGGTCGCACAGATCCGCTGGGGAAGCGGCGGCAAGCACCGCAAGCCGATCCGGGACGGGCTGATCGTCGCGGTGTTCCGGCACTACGAGTCGAGAGCCGGACAGCCCCTGCTCCATGACCACGGCATGGTGTCGATCCGCGCCCGGCGGCCGGACGGAAAGTGGGGGAACCTGTCGGCGGACTCGATGCTGGAGAACATCGTCGCCGCCGACACCCTGTACCTCCTGTTCTTCATGGAGGAGGTGTCCGCCCGGCTCGGGTGGGCGTGGGAGCCACGCGAGGTGACACCCGGCCGCCGCCCCGTCATGGAGATCGCGGGCATAGATCAGCGGCTCATCTGCTGGCAGTCCACACGCCGCCAGCAGATCGAGGAGGCACTGTTCGTCCTCACCGCCGAGTACGTGGAAGAGCACGGGCACACGCCGGGAGAGCGGGCCGCCTACGGGCTGGCCTGCCGGGCCGCCGACCGCACGCGCCCGCCCAAGCGCAAGGAGCCGCGGCCGCTGTCCAAGCTGCGCGAGCAATGGCGGGAGTCGGCCATCGCCTCGGTCGGCGCCGACGTCATCGACCGGCTGGCGCAACGGGCGCGAGCGGCGGCCGCCGCGGTGTGGGCGCGAGTGCGGCCGGTGGTCGACGTCGCCCTGGCCGCCGTCGACGTCGTCGCCGTGGTGTACGTGATGCGCGGGACGTTCAAGCGCCACCATCTGCTCGCCGAAGCGCGCCGCTACCTCTCCTACGTCCTGCGCGGCCGACCCCACCAGCCGGGCCTGGACGAGACGATCGTGCAGACCGTCGTCGACGACTACACCCGCCCCGTCGGCCGGGGCTGGAAGATGACCGCCGATCTGCACGCCCTGTACCCGCGCGACACCGACCACCAGGCCGTGCTGCGCCCGCTGACCCGCCACCGGACGCTTCCTCCCTACGCGCGGGCACGGCTCGCCGCCGGCGCGTTGAAGGCCCGGGTTCACGCGGCGCGCCGTGCGGAGCGCCTGGGCTCCCGTGCCCGCCCGCACACCGTCGCCGTGCCCGGCACCTGGAGGTCCGGCCCGCGGCTCTCGCGTACAGACCGGAAGGCCGGCCGCGCCCAGGAGCAGCAGCAGGGGACCGATGTTGCCGCGCTGGAGCAGACCCGCGTCACGATCGAGGCCGCGGCCCAGATGGCCGTCAGGCTCCAGGACGGCGTCCGGGAGCGCGCCGCAGCCCGTGTCGTCCGGCCGCGGCCCGCCCCGGCGGCACCCGCACCGTCACACACCCCGCCGCCCGGCGTGCAGCAGACGCCTGACCCCACACCCGCTGGAGGAGTCGCATGACCACACCGGAGGATCCCGAGATCCCGGGGTTGAAGGACGCCCTCGCCCGAGCCCGCGCGGCCAGTGAGGAGATAGCCGCCGCGCACGATGAGGACCAGGAGCCCGAGCCCGATGAGCCCGCGGGCTGGCAGCCGATCTGGAAGCGGCCCCGGACACCGAAGTCGAAAGCGGACAAGAAGAAGGAGCTGCGCGATCAGCGGGAGCGGCTCCAGGACGCCGCCAAGCGCCGCCTCGCGGCCAGGGAGTCGCGCCGGCCCCGCTCCCGGCAGAGCCGGATCAGCAGCGCGGCCGCGCGCCGCGATGCCCGCGCCCTGTCCCGGGTGCGGCACTCCAACGCCTGGCTGTGGTGACGACGTTGAGGATCGTCCACTGTCCGCGAATCGCGGACAGTGTGGTGGGGGTGGCATTCTGCCTGGTACGGCGAGGACGGACGACGCGGATCGCGAGCAGATGGTGCTGGGCGCTGAGAGGTGGGGCGGCTGGCACGGTCACGAGGGTGAAGTCCGGCTGCCGGGCGTGGAGTTCGCGTGAGATCTTATTCCGTACGATCATGGGTCATGACCGTCTCGCGTCGGCCTCTTGGCCGCGGCCCTCAGAATCAGGCTCCCTCCGAACCTCAACCCCAGGGAGAGCCAGTGCGGCGGGTCAGCGCGACAGAGGCTGACCTTGATGCCGTCTCGTTCTACCGGCCAGGCGGCATGGAGTCGGTGCAGCAGCTGCGTGCCCGGGGCGTCATCGGTTCCGGACGACAGACGCGGACCGGAGACCAGGCCCAGGGCGGCACACCTGCTGGCCCCGGTCCGGAGGAAGCCGCCGCCACGCCAGCGCCCCGTGGACGTCACGCCCGCCGCTGACCCAGCCCTTCGTCGATGCCCTGAGCGAGCTGGTCCAGGCGCAGGCCGACACCACCGGCTTCGTCGTTCTGCACCGTTGGGCGGAGAGATCCTGGAGCGGCACTTCCCGCCGGAGCTTCCCGATCCCGACCGCACCACCCAGTAGCCGGCACCCGGGCACTGCGCGGGTGGGGGCGCAGGAGTTCCGCCTGGCAGGCGGAGTCGACCGCGGACCGGCCGACCGATCCGGACGCCCGGGGTTGCACGGATCGGTCACACCGTGGACGTGCGGTTTGGCCGATGGGTGCGACCGGATCGGTCCCACAGCCGGTCACCGGTCACGACCGCGGACATGTGACCGGTCACGCGTGCCGGGCAAGCCCAAGGGGACCCTGGGCAAGCTCATCGTGCGGCAGGCTTGCCCAGCCCGGAGCCCGGACACGCCCCGCACAGAGGCCTGCCAGGGCGTCCCACAGTCGCGTACGTCGCGTTCGCCGTGGTGGTGGTCAGCGGAGATCGCCCCCCTACGGGCGCATCGGCCCGGCGCCGGACCGACCAGAGGGAAGACGGCGCCCTGGACTGAAACGTCGTCAGCGAGTTGTTACGCCGTGCGGGGCTTGCGGCCGGACGACGACTTCTTCGCCGACGTCTTCTTGGCAGGGGCCTTCTTCGCCGTCTTCTTCGCGGTGGTCTTCTTGCGGGTCGGCATGGCGTGGACGGTGGCGTCCTCGCCGGTCTCGCCGCGGGATTCCCTGGCTTGCTGGACGGACTGCTCCAACGCGGACATCAGGTCCACCACGCGGCCTGGCTTCGGCTCGGTCTTCGGGACGGCCGGGGTCTTGCCCTCGGCTTTCGCCTCGATCAGGGCTTCGAGCGCTTCCCGGTACTCGTCATGGAACTGGTTCAGGTCGGCCAGTTCCATGCTCTCGATGAGCAGCAGGGCGCGTTCGACTTCGTCCTCGTCCAGGTCGACCGCCTTGGGTACCAGCTCTGACGGGTCACGGATCTCATCGGGCCAGTGCATTTGGTGCAACGTGAGCGCGCGCTCCCGGATCGACAGGACCCCGAGCCGCTCCCGCCCCCGGAGCGCGTACTTGGCGATGGCGACCTTGTCCGAGCGCTCCAGCGCTCTTCTCAGAAGCGTGTACGGCTTCGCCGCGACTTCGCCGGCCGCCTCCAGGTAGTACGACTGACCGAGCCGCACCGGGTCGATCTCCTCGCGCGGCACGAACGCAACCACGTCGATTGCTTTTGCGGTGGGCAACGGCATGTCCGCCAGCTCGTCGTCGGTGATCGGCACGACGTCGTCCTTGGCCAGTTCGAAGCCCTTGCCGATCTCCGACGACGTGACCTCCTGCCCGTCCAGCTCGCACACCTTCCGGTTCCGGACCAGGCCCATATCCGCAAGATGGACCCGTCGGAAGTGCACGTCACGGTCCTCCGAGGCAGCCACCAGCCGCACAGAAATGGTGACCAGGCCGAAGCTGATGGCGCCGGACCAGATGGCAGACGGCATGCGAACCTCCAGGACCGGACGACGGCCGGGCCGCCGGAAGGGAGAACAGGACGGGCGTACCCCGATCCTCACCCCGTCCCGCTCGCCACGCACCACGAGCCGGAAATGGACCGGTCGTCAGGCGCTGCGCAGTGCTTCTTCGTCCATGTCCGTATCGGCGAGCGACGGGCCCGGGTCGTGGATGTGCTTGAGCGCCATCCGGGCCTCGACGACGGTGCCGGTCTCCAGCGTCTTCCAGTACGGGTGTGCGGAGACGGTGGTGGAGAGCGCCAGGACCTCGCCGCGTAGCCGGGCCTCGTCCGCCTTCTGCTGTCCGGTGTATCCGGGGCTGTCGGGCTTTCCGGTGCGGTAGTCGGTGTAGGGCTGCTTGTCTCCCTCCCAGCCGGGCGCCGGGTCAACGGACCAGGGGAGGGACTGGCACAACGCGCGGTAGGCGGCGCGGGTCTGGTGGAGACGCAGCTGTGCGTCACGGAGGTCGTCGGGGAAGTCGTAGGCAGCCACGACCGAAATGGTATGCGCGTTCGAATGAAAGAAGGTGTGCGACACACGGAGCCGCTGCGCACACGGCCGGTGCTGCCCGCCCCTGCGGGGCGGGCAGCTACTCGCCGTCGGCCAGCGCCTTGTGTGCGCCGCACACGTCGCAGGCTTGGGCGATGGGATCGGTTCGGACCATGTGGCGTGCCTGTGCTGCGGTGAGGGTGCCGCCCGTAGGACCTTTGATGGCCCAGCAGCCGGGGGCATGGAAACGTACTCCCGGCCCTCGTCCGTCCGGGTCGCCCGGTGCGGCCCGGAGGCGCTCGCCGATCCACGCTTCCGGGCTGCCGGCGGAAGGCTCGGCGTCGGGCTGCGGGGCGGGAGCTCCGGTCGCGCGCAGGGCTGGCACCGCGTCGTAGGAGGCGCCGGGTACGGGCCGCACGTACTCGCCGGGTACCTCGATCTCGATGAGATCCTCGCCCAGGTCCTGACCGGTGCTGGCGGCACGAGAGCTCCAGCCGCGGAGTGCCACCCGGTAGACCCAGGTGCCGTCACCGGCCTGCCAGCGGCGGACCAGACGCCCGGTGACACGGCCGTCCGGAAGCAGCACCCGCACCTGCGGCAGAGCGCCGGCGGGAGTGTCGCGGTGCGCGTCCTGTCCGCGCGACGACTGAGCCATCCCTCCATCATCGGACATGCGTTCGATTTAAACAAAGGGTGTCCGAGAGTCTGGTGACACCCCAGTGAGACTGAGCGCTCCATTTAGCGGGTGAGCGCGTTAGTTGGCGGGCGCTAGTGGTGCAGTTGGCGGCAGGGTAACGGCAACGGTGCCCGCAGTTGCTCCTCTACTCGGACGGGTTCGCGGTGGGGGTTGGTCCTGAGGGTGTGTCGTCCGGCTGGCGTCTGGACGGCGGATTCCCCAGGCGTGGTCAGCGGGCGCACCGGTCGCTTTAGCTTTCGGTGGCTCCGGCGTTGTTGTGCGGTCCCTGGCTGTAGGCGCGCTGGGTCAGCGTTTGACGCGGCTGCGGACGGCAAGGATCGCCAGGCCCAGGAGGACGGGCTCGGTCACGCGGGACACCATCTCAATGTAGGTGCCGGTGGTGGTCAGGTCCTGGCCGGAGGAGCGGAACACCACCGAGGTGAGCGTTATGTTCAGGGCCTTCTCGAAGCGCAAGCCGGTGAACCTATTCCCCGTGGGGTTCTGGGGATCGGTCTTGTCGATCTCGAAGGTGACCTTGCCTCCGCCGGACGGGACAGTGCGGGTAGCTTCCTGTTTCGCGGCATTTTGGGGGAGTCCGAAGCCCATCAGCAGGACGATGGTGGCGAGCATGGCGGCAGCGAGCCAGGCCAGCGCCCGGGAAGCGCGCATGCCGTAGCCGGAAAGCGCCCAGTAGGCAGTCAGAAGACTCCGCTCGCTTCGGGGGATGTCGTCGGCGTGGCGGCGCATCTCCATCTCCCCGTAGTAGAAATCGGCTGCCCCGGGCTCGTGCTTGCCGTCCTCGAAGGCTTTGCGAAGCGCGCGGTACACCGGCGCCAGTTGCAACGGCCCGACGCGCCCGGCGCCGAGCACGGCCACGTTCCAGCCGGGGACGGCCCCTGGTTGGCTCGCGCGCCAGTGGTGTTCTTCGGCGAGGGTGCGGCGTTGGGTGAACCGGATCGGGCGCCAGCCCCGCCAATGCATTGCGGGCGGGACCGTGTTGAAGACGCACGCGCCCTCCAGCCGTATCTGGTCCAGGTGCACGGTCCCGGTGAACAGGCATCCAGACAGATCGACGTCGGCGAGGACCAGATGGGCCGCGTCCACCCCACGCAGCGAGGCGATCCGCACTCTGGCGTCGACCACGCCGATCAAAGCCTGCTCGCTCACCTGCTGTCCGTTGGAGCGCACGAAAGGCGCAGCCTCCGCGGCCACCGTGAGGGGGTACTCGAAAACAGCGTGGGCGAGGTCAACTGTGGCGTAGCGCAGACGCAGCTCAGCCGTTGAAGACCAGCGGGTCCGCCGGCATTCCAAACGGCGCGTAGCGAACGCGAGGGTTACCGGGCCCCTGAACACCGCCCCCGACAGTGCCACTCGCCCAGAACACACCAACGGCCCAAGGCGGGCCGACCGTTCGAAGATCGCCTCCTCGAACCCGGCATCCCCCTGGAAGCTGGTCGCCTCGAACTCGATGACATTTTGGAAGGTTGTCGACCTGAACCCGGCATGCTGCTCGAAGGTAGCTAACCGGAATTCGGCGTCGCCCTCGAAGGTCGCTGCTTCGAATCCGGTGCGGCCCTGGAAGGTCGCGCTCTCAAACCTTGTCTTGCCCTCGAAGATCGCCGACCTGAACCAAGCGTCTCCCTCGAAAGTAGCTGACCTGAATCTGGCGTCTCCCTCGAAGGTCGCCGACCTGAACCAGGCTGCGTTCTCGAAGGTCGCTGACTTGAACCAAGCGTCACCCCTGAAGGCCGCCGACCTGAACCCGGCGGGACCTACGAAGGTTGCGCCCCTGAACTCGGCGGCGCGCTGAAAGATCGCCGACTCGAACCGGGCGTCTCCCTCGAAGATCGCTGACCCGAAGACGGCAGTGCCTTGGAAGACCGCCGACCTGAACTTGGCGTAGCTCTGGAAGGTCGCCCCCCTGAAGTCGGCGTTGCCCTGGAAGGTCGCCGACTGGAAGTCGGCCTTTCCTAGGCGGGGGTGTCCGGTGGTGCCCTCACGGAGGGCATTGAAGAGGGCGGTGAGAAGGGACGTGGTGAACGTAGTGCCGCGGTGGTCGATGTCGGTGCCGGGGGTCAGACCGGCAAGGTGGACGTCGCGATCGATGTCGGCCAGATGGGCGAGGCACGCGGTGTGGCCGGGTACGTGGATGCCACGGCAGCCGACGGAGTCATCCGCACCGGTGCCCTGCCCACAGTGCGGCCAGTCAGGCGGAGTCGGGGACGGTTCCGCGCTCGGAGGTGGCATACCCCAAGGACGATCGAGCACAGCCGGGTGGTTGCAGACCCGGCCTCCCCAGACAGCCGCCCTGAGATTTTCGCTGCGGCAGTGAATGTGCCGACTGCAATGGATCATGCGCCACTGAATCTTCCGTGCGGTCCGACACCCGCGAAGTGAGCGCTCCAATTGGCGAGTCCCGCCAGATAGAGCGCTCAGTCACACCCAGAAGCCGCCCGAGCCCTCACGTTTCTCCTTGACCGCGTCCGATGCGGGGCGCAGTCAGATCGCGGCCAAGGGGGCGACAGCCAGCCTTCTCTTCGCACTCCCCTCCACAAGGGCGGGGACCGTCGAAGGGAGACGACGATGACGGCCACACGTCCTGCCGCCCGCCGCACCAGTGGCCGCACGGGGCCGGCTTGGGTTCCTGTTGTGGGCGCTTGGGGGGCTCCTTGGGGACCCACTTGGGTGCCCGGCCGCCCCAGCATGACAAAACCCCTGGTTAAAGCCTGTTTCTGCCCGTGGTCGGGGCCGTCACAACTCTCTTATCTCCTCTATGGAGAGGAAAAGGTGAGCGGCAGATTGTTAGTGGCGGAAGAGAACATCGGGTTCAACGACCCGGCGGGGCGCGGCTGTCCGGGCTTGGGCGGCCGTAAGCGAGAGGGGCGGGGCTGATGGCGGGCAGGCGCAAGGAGAATGAGGCCGGATCGTCGAACAAGCTGCGCGGTGATGTGCTGCGCGTGCTCGGTGTGCTGAAGGTCGCCACTGCGGATCAGATCCAGCGGATCTGCTCGCCGCATCTGACTTACCGTCACACCGACAAGGACACGCCCTCGGAGCGGAAGACGGCCCGTACCGCGTCGCACGGCGGGGCGCTGTCGGATCTGCGCGCGCACGGCCTGGCGGAGGACGGCGGGAAAACCAGTACCGGCGAGACGCTGCGCAACCTCACCGCCAAGGGCCTCGAGGCCGCCGCCTACGCCCTCGGACGCCCCGAGCGGGAGATGGGCTCTGCCGCGCGCGGCGCGGGCGCCACCGGGGCCGCGCACCCGATGTCGGTGAATGAGACGGTGATCGCGCTGCTGCGGCCGAAGCCGGACCTGGCCCTGCTCACCGATGAGCCGGCCGAAGCGCGTGCCGCCGCCCAGGCCGCCGTGGAGGCACCGGCGGGTGTGGGCACGATCGACTCGTTCGCGACCGAGGTGGTGCTGCCCTTCGCCGGGACGTGGACCACCCCAGGGCGGGCCGCAGTTCACGCCGACATCGTGCTCACCGCCCCGGAGGACGGGATACCGCTGCTGTTCATCGAGGTCGACAACTGCCACGAGAGCCCGCAGAAGATCGCCGCCAAGTTCCACGGCTACCAAAGGTTCTTCCAGCGCACGGTCAAGGACACCGACGGACACCAGCGGCCGATGTGGCGCACCCGCTGGTGGACACCGGAGCACTGGCACGGAGACGAGGAGCCGCACCCGCCGGTCCTGCTGGTGTTCAACCGCATCGGCAAACGCAACCCCGACCTCGTCATGCGCAAGGTCGCCGAACTCACCAGCCATATCTGGCAGGGCCAGGCCCACCGGGCCGGCCACCACACCTACGACGGGTCCATCCCGATCGTCGCCACCGGACTGAACCTGCTGCGCGAGCACGGCCCGGCCGGACTCGCCTTCCAGCGGATCGGCCGGCCCGACTTCCAGAGCCTGACGGACGCGATCGGCAACCCCCGCAGGGAAGCTGCCGTGGCCCGCGCCCGCGCGGCCGAAGCACGGGCAGAAGCGCAGAGGACAGCTGGGCGCGAGGCACGACGGCCCTCCTGCGCCGACTGCGAGGTCGCGTTCACCGACGAACGCTGGCACGAGAGCGAACTCACCGGCTGGGGCAAGGACGACTATCCGCACCTGTGCGCTGCATGCAAACGCCAGGCCGTCACGGCCGACGAACTTGAACACGAACAGCAGCGGGCCCGGGAAGTGGACTCCGAAGAGGCCCGCGCCCTGGAGGAGCTCCACCGGCAGGCGGACCAGGAAGCCGAAGCCCACCGGAAAGCACGCCGGTTCCCGTTCCCCTGGCGCCCTCACCCCTGACTCACCGCGACATACGGCCGATATGACAAGCGATCAAACTAGCTGCGCACCTCGACTCCGTGAGCGACCCTCTGGAGATGGGAAACGCGAAGAAGAAGCCGGTCACGTTCATCAACACTCTGCCGGTATCAGAATCGATCATGGACACCGTCCGGAAGGCGATAGGGGCGGGAGCACTTGGTCAACAGGCGTCTCAGAACGTGTGGGCGCTCAACGCTGGAATCGGCGTTGCTTCAGGCGCGTCGGTTCTCCGCGCGGCCGGTGCGTATCGGAGTCCCTTGGCCGACTTTGAGGTTCCCGGCGTCATCGCCTTCAAGCAGGACCTCTTTGCGTCCGTCGTCGGCGTTGCTTCAGGCGCGTCGGTTCTCCGCGCCGCTGGTGCGTATCGGAGTCCCTTGGCCGACTTTGAGGTTCCCGGCGTCATCGCCTTCAAGCAGGACCTCTTTGCGTCCGTCGTCGGCGTTGCTTCAGG
>NZ_JBHXRX010000024.1:0-9944 GCF_042714995.1 Streptomyces sp. NPDC058665 | reverse complement strand
AGGCGCGTCGGTCCTCCGCGCGGCCGGTGCGTATCGGAGTCCCTTGGCCGACCTGAAGGCCAAGCAGTTCCCTGGTCTCAGCGCTTCGTTGCTCGGGTTCGATGGCAGTGCCTTTCTTCGGGGCCTTGCCGCTGGGATCGCGGCCAAGGCCGCGGATCTGGCTGAGCTGCTGTTTCCGTCGAACCTTCAGGGCTTCACGGACGACGAGTGGGATCGGCTCATCGCCCTGTGTACCGAGGACGGCATCGGAATGATGTTCGCGCCGAGCGCAGATCACCTGCGGGCGCTGCTCAAAGAACCTGACCGCGCGGCACGCTACGGCTACCTCATGGCACACAAGGGGGCCCTGCTGGAAGAGATCAGCGACGGTTTGGACGATGTCGAGCACGAGGACCTGGAGGACCTCGTGGAGCTTGCGCGAAGGGCGGCGGACTGCGCTGCCGCCGGTCACTGGGAGGGGGCGCTTTCTATCGCGGCGAACGTCACCAATACCGCGGTGGAGCAGCACGCCATCGCTTGGTACCGGGACGAGTTCAGCAGCACTCGTGACGCTCAGAATGTGCCGATCACGGGCGTGGCGGGCCCCAGGGAGACCATCAAGTACGTCATCGCGAACATCCCCTTGCCGGAGCGCACGGTTGGGGTATTCGAGCTCCGTGCCCACCTGGTCGTGCGCCCGTTGTCCTCGACGTTCCAGCGCACGAGCGTCGTCACCGGCACGTTCAACCGGAACGCGGTCGCGCACACATCGTCGTACGACGCGTATCGCGAAGAGTTCACGGTGCCCGCCCTGCTCGCCATGCACTCCCTGCTCCGCGGTCTTGACGAAAGGCTCCAGGAAGACGATGAGTGAACTCGTCTACGGCAGGGCGGGACACCGTGCCAGCGCCGATAGCCGTCTGACCTACTTCAACCGCAGGGCTGAACTGCTGCATCCCGCCCCCCGTAGCACCACGGCCCTGCGCCGCCGTCTGCTGCGCCTGTCCGTACGGCTGTGGTGGCACCCGTACTGGGAGACCGCCCCCTCGGTGCCGGCGGCGCGCACCGAGCTGCGCCAGCTGGTCCGTGCCCGCGGAGCCGTCCGGGCCGCATGACCCGGCGCCTCGGTCGACCAGGAGTACGGGGTTGCGACAGGGGATGTGCCTGACCGTTGCGCGGCCCGACGGACCGTCTCCGTGTTCGCGCAGGTCACCACTCGGGTTTGTCGTGGTCGGAGTGCCGACATCCCCGTTGTGGCCGCTCTGCCCATGTCCCCTGGCTGGAGTGAAGGAGTAAGGGACGGGCGGTACGGCCGCGGCCGGGGATTGGGGCGTGCTTGGTCCGGCCCGGCGGCGACCGGGCCGGGACGGAAGTCGCTGGCATCCCGGTGCTGTCCTCCGGGCGCTGAGCTTGCACCAAGGGGTGAGGCGGGAAACTCCCGCCAGACGGAGGTACTGCTGTGATCGTTCGCTTCGCGGGCGGCCCGCTCGCCGGGATCGAGCTGGAGACCACCGACGCCCCGTGGTTCGGCGGCTGGTTCACGGTCGGTGACACCGCGGGCCTGTACGAGCCGGTTCACCGCGACCCGGCGACCGGCGTCATTGAGCGCCCGGTGCAGTGGGAGGTGGAGGCGCTGGAGCCGGACGAACTGAGGCGCCTGGTCCTCGCGGCCGTCGACCCGTACATCGACCGCGATGTCCTCGCGCAGCAGATCGCCCGCGAGGGACAGCAGCGTCGCGCGTTGTCCGATTTCTTCGACGGATGAGGCACTGTCAGCGGAGGATCGCCGCCCTGAACCTCAGTACGTTTCGAAGTTGGGTTCCCAGTCGGGGTCGGGCTCTTCGTCGTCGTTGAGTACCTGGGCTTTGATTCCAGCGAGGTCCAGTTCCCACCTCGTGAGTGTGAGCCCGCACAGGCGGCATCCGAAGTGCCGGGGGAGGAACCAAACATCCAGGTAGTCACCGAGTTTGTCCCGGCCGCTCGCGAAGCCGGTGTGGTCGCATGCGGGGCACGCGGCGGGTACGGACAGCAGCCCCGGAGCGGCTGTCGGCAGTGCGGAAAGGCTGCTGACGAGTTCGGCGATCTCGGCTTCGGACAGGCTCCGGGTGGTCTGTGCGAAGCGCTCGCGGGCCTGCCGGAGTTTCGCCTGGTACCGGATCTCCATCTCGCTCGTGGCCTGGGCCACCAGCGCGGTGCAGGCTTCGAGGTGCGCGCCCCAGAAGCCATCGGGCTCTGCCGACAGGGCCTTCAGCAGGGCGTTGATGTGCTCGATGCCCGCGGCCAGGAGTGCGCGGCATTCGGTGACAGGCTGGCCCCACCCCATGTGGGTGATGCCGTTGCGAGACTCCCGCAGTTCCTTGAGCTTGGTCGGCGCCTTGTGCTCGGGGCCGAGGAGCTGGGCTGCCCTGAGGATGGCCCCCTCGCCGCCGATGGTCTTGAGGCCGGCGCGGCCCTTCTTCGTCCTGTCTTCGTTCCCGCTCAGGACCAGGAGGTCGTCCACGCTCGGCTGCTTCTCTGACGCAAGGAGCACGGGAGCGATGGACGCCAGGTACGCCTTGGACGCGTGTTCCACCGCGACCGCCATGTGATGCACGGCGAAGTCTTGGTCGATGGGCTCCTCCAGGTACGCGTCGACAGCCGTACGCGCCCACTTCCGGGCCGATATCAGCAGATGCTCGTGGATCGATTCGTACGACATGCGCATCACGGTAGAGGCGCGGTGTGCGAGTGCACTGCGAATTTGGTTGCCGGGGCAAGGTGAACGGGCAGAGTGGAATCGTGTCCGGGCGTCGCTCATCATCAGGGGATGGGGGAACAGATGGACATGGTGCTGCTGCGGAGGCTGATCGACGGCGTGCTCCTCACGCTGTACACGCGCCACACCGCGAAGGAACTGCCGGCGCTGTGCGAGCGCCTCGGCCTTCCCGAGCCCAGCGAGGGCAACACCAAGCACGAGCGCCTGGTAGCCAGCCTGAAAGCCTGCCCCGACGACCGCCTGCCGGATGTCGCCGCAGCGGTTCTTGAGCAGGAGGAGCTCAACCAGGCCGAGCGGATGGCGCTGCAGGATGTTCTATGGCTCGGCCGCCACCACGTGCATATCCCGGGCCGGACCAGGCGCGAGCTGGCCAGAGACTTCGACCTGTCCGACCACCTCGGCTACCCGGACCGCTTCATGAGCCTGCTGGGCCGACTGTGGCACCTGGACAACGATCCACTCGGCGGGTGGGCCACCCCGACAAACAGCCTGCGCAGCCAGATCGAGCGCCACGTGATTCGGTTCCCGGACGACTGGACGACCGAGCAGTTCTTCGAGCAGCTTGGTGCCTTCGAAGCACCGCACCCTCGCTTCGGACACTTCCTCGAGGACCTGGCATCCCCCGCCGTTCTACCCGACGAGCCGGCGCAGCGCCGCTTCGTCGAGATGGCTAACCGGCACCTGAACCTCGCCAGCGCCCAACTGAGCCAGCACGGAGAAGCAGACGGCTACCCCCACTTCCAGCTTGTCGAGCATGGCCGCGGTACCGCACGCCGACCGCGCAACCTCATCTTCGCCACCCTGGGCAAGCCCGACATCCGCTTCACCAGCGCCCTCGACAACGACATCGAGGTAGCCGAGCGCGCCGACGAGGTGCTGGTCTACGACCGCCCCGTCGGCAAGGAGGGACTGCTCTGGCGGGACCTCCTGGACTGGTGGCAGGAAACCCGGGATATCACTGATCAGGAGCAGGCGGCGCGGGCCCTCTACAGCCGCATGGAGGCTTCTCTGCCACCAAAATCCCCAGGACAGAAGAACCTGTTCTGGCACTACCACCACGCCAACCGGGACAACTTGAACGACGTGCCCGCCCTCCTGCCGGAGATCTGGCTGCACTGGGACCCCAAGACCCTTCGCCAACGCGGCGCGCACGCCATGCAGAACCTGCGGATGGACTTCCTCATGCTGCTCCCGGGAAACCGGCGAGTGGTGCTGGAAGTCGACGGCATGCAGCACTACACCCGCAACGAAGGGACCGAACCCGACAGCGCGAAATACGCTGCGACCATGGCCGGGGACCGCGACCTGAAGTTCCGCGGCTACGAGGTGTTCCGCTTCGGCCACGACGAACTCCGCGACCGGGACCGCGCCCAGCCGCTGCTCGCCGGCTTCTTCACCAAACTCATTGACCGCCCACCCGCCGGTCCATCTCGAGTGCCGCTGTCAGCCCGAGGCTGATATGGGTCTCACGGTTCTGGTCACGACGCCGCCGACGACCGCAGGGTGGCCATCGGCGGGAGAGAGGTTGGGACCGGGGGGGCGACGTGGATGCCGACTTCACCACCAGCACCGGATCGACCTGGCGACCCTGCGCACGGTACCGGCCTCACGTACCTGGTGATCAAGGTCAGGGCGTGGCAACCAGGTGCAGCGTCCAGGCGAACGGTCCGATCTTTGAGCGGGAGCACCGGCCCTGACAGGCGTGCTAGACCGAAGCCAGGGTCTGCCTCGGCTGGGACACACGCAGAGAGCCGGACCTGCCACAGGTGCCGTCGATCTGTGCCTGCCACCGCAACGCAAAGCCTTCAAAAGTTCCTGCTCGATGTCAGTGGCCTGCGAGATCATCATTCCGGCGTTCGGGCTCTGCCGGACGAGGGCTGAGGGGGACAGGGTGCCGCAGGAACTCTTCTTTGAAACTGTCCAGCGTGACAACTACTCATACACGAGGTTGAACCGCGCGGCCATCAACGAGCTTCGCACCGCCCCGGCCGCCGGCGGTGACGAAGAGGCTGCGCACGCTCTCATCGACCTGCTGATCGACGACTTGCCCCAGGACCCTGAGCACGACGGACTGATGGACAACTCGGAGACGGGAGCGGTCATACGGTGTCTCAAGGCCGTTCTGCGCCGCCTCGATATCGAGTTCGAGGTCCCCTTTCACGACAAGCAGGGCTACTACTCGTTCCGGATGGAGCACAAGAATGGCCTCATTACTGACCTGACCAGGGTCTTCGCCCCAGCACGCGCAGCGCTGGAACGACGCGAGCAGACCACCTTCACCGGAGGCTTGCGGGGGCTGCGCGGTGAGTTGCGCAACCTCATCTTCGCCGCCGCGCTGAAGCCAGAGATCGTCTGGAGGGACGTCGCAGGTGGTGTCATCGAGATCACGAAGAACAAGGACCACTGCCTGCTGTATGACCGTCCAGTGGGAGCCTCGGGCCTCACCTGGAGCGAACTCAGCAAGTGGTGGCACCTCCAGGACGGCATGTACGGGATGTCTGAGCACCTCAGGCTGCAGGCGCTTCTGAAGCGGCTGAGGGGGGCACTCAACGCCCCGGAGCAGCTGTTGCTCGACACCTACTGGGATCACGCGATGCAGCGAGGCTTCGGCGACTGTCCTGCTCTGTTGCCACAGGTCTATCTCCATTACGACCCCTTGGCGCAACATCAGCGGAACCAACGGGCGGAAGGCAAGGTGCTGACGCGGCAGCGGATGGACTTCCTGATGCTCGCTCCCGGCGGTCGCCGATACGTTCTCGAGCTGGACGGGAAGGAGCACTACTCGCGTGATGGGAAGGCCGCACCCGACCTATACGCCGACATGGTCCGAGAAGACCGGCGGATTCGTCTTCAGGGGTACGAGGTGTACCGGTTTGGCGGAGCTGAGTTCGTGGATCGACAGGCTGCCAAGCTCATGCTGAGCGGGTTCTTCGACCAGTTGCTGGCTCCATAAGCTCCGCCCCCCACGAGGAAGCCATACAAGCTGCCGTCACCTCCAAAGCCGGAGCGGGTACAAGCTCGACAGCCCAGGTCATTGCGGCCCGGGCTGTCGCGCGCTGCGGCTCAGCGCCAGACCGAGTCAGGCCCAGTCCACGCCCAGTTCCCGCAGCGCGCCCAGTTGCTCTGACGTGAGTTTGTCCCGCCTCGATTTGGTGTTCGAGACCCACACACCCAGCTTGATGACCGCCAGGGCGGCCTCGCCCTCTACCGTGATCTCTTCTGTGTGGGGCCTGGGGACGCGGTAGTGGCCCTCGCGGGCGATGTACTGTGCGAGGGCCTGAACGCCTCGCTGGAACGCCTGCTGCGCCTTGCCTGACCCCTTCGTCGTCCGCGCGGCCGTCGGGGCGGGAGACGGGGCCTCAAGCGACTGGACGCCCAGTGCGGTCAGCCGCTCCTGCTGCTCGGCGGTCAGCTGCGCCCAGGTGCCCGGATTCTTCTGCTGTTCGAGCCACTTGCCGATGTCGTCTCCGTCCATCAGCACGCCGGGGTGGATGTGGGGCAGGGTGCCGTCGGCGTCGACGAGGTCGGCGAGGACGCGGTAATGGCGCTGCCAGTTCAGCGGCCACGGGCAGTTCCAGTCGGGGTCGATCGCCGTCAGCTGCTCCGCGCGTGCGGCGGCCCGCTTCGGGTCCTTCCCGAGGCCGCCTCTGCGGCGCAGGTTGGCCATGTGCTGCCCGATGGGCACCATGGCCTCGCCTTCGCCCCAGAGGGCGTCTTGTCGGGGGGCGAGGTGTCCGGTGGCCCGCCGGTAGGAGCGGAGTGCGGCGAGTTTGTTCTCCCACGCTTCGTCGCCGGGCTCCCATACCATCCCGGCGTCGTCCATCAGTTCTTTGCGGTGGGGGTCGAGTTCGCCCGCACGCTGGGCGCGGCGCTGCTGGTGGACCCACCTGCCGAGGGGGTAGTTCTTCGTGGCGCCGGCTGCGGTCTCGGTGTCGTAGGGGATGGCGTACAGGCCGGTGATCTGGTTCTCGGTGCGCCAGCGGAGCAGGGCCTGGTAGCCCTCCAGCCAGACCAGGGACTCGGGTCTGATGACTCGGCAGCGGGTGAGTGCGGCGATGTCGGCGGCGTCGCGGGGGGAGGCGAAGTTGACCACGATGGAGGTGACGCGGTCGGCCTCCTGCTGCGCCTCGCTTTCCCCTTCCTCCGCGTTGTCCTTGTTCTCCGCCCCGGCTCCAGATGCGGGGGCGGGGCGGACGTGGACGCGCCGGCGCTCGGTTCTGCGGGTCAGGGCGCGGGAGGCGAGCTGCTCGACCATGCGTTCGGAGTGCGAGCGCAGGGCCTGGAGGATGTCGACCAGGGGCTGGTAGCTCGCGGAGGCGAGCATGTCTGTCGGGTCTTCGCCTGCGGCGAGGAAGACGGGGATGATGATCCGGGCGGTCTTGGTCGTGCCGTCGGGGTTGGGGCGCAGGGCGCGGCCGATGTTCTGGACGATGTCGACCTGGGAGCTGCGGGAGCCGACGATGCACACGGCTTCGACTCCGCGTAGTCCGGTGATGTCGACTCCGACTCCGAGGGCGCGTACGGAGGAGAGGAACGCGCGGTGTACGCGCCGGTTGTTGGCGTTGATGCCGTTGGCGAACTGCCCGATTCTCTCCCGGCGGTGGGCGATGGGGTGGTCGCCGCACAGCCAGTCCGCCCAGACCCGGTCCGGGGGCACGTGGCGGCCGTTCTCCAGGTCGTACAGCTCGGCGCTGATGGAGGAGGCGGGCAGGTCCTCGGCGTCCGCGAGCGCCGCCGCGGAGGCCTCTGCCTCGTACAGCTCGGCGGCCGTTTTCGGCATCTGCTCGGCGAACGCCCGTGCCTCCTCGACCCGCTGGTGGAACACCATGGTGGTGTGCAGGTTCTGCTGCGCCGCGTGTTCCAGCAGCGCGGCCTGGAGCAGCGCGAGGCGCCGACCGCGCAGCGCGTCCTCCGACAACCCGAGGACCGGGTCGGGGTCGCGGATCTCCAGCACGTCAATCTCGAACCCCGCGAGAATCGCGCGTTCCACCGCCTCCGCCAAACCGAGGTCGAAAATCCTGCTGCCGTAGGTGAGCGAGTCGGCTTCCATCGAGGCGATCACCACCTCCCGGCCGTCCTTCCCGCGCTGCGGCCGGGGCGTGGCCAGAATCCTTGGGGTCGCGGTGAGGTAAAGCCGGAAGTCGCACGGGATACGGCTGTTGTCGTGGATCGCGGCCCAGGGCCGGCCGATGTCCCCGGCGGTCATGTGACCTTCGTCCAGGATCGCGAGGTCGAACCCGGAGAGTTGTTGCCCGTACAGCCGTTCCCCGCCCGCCAGGGCGGCTTCCAGCGGCCCCGGGACCTTCCGCCGCCCTGTTGTGATGTCATCGAGGTCCTCCCGCTCGACCAGGGAGGCGTACGTGGCGAATACGACGACGGGCCCCGAGTCGGCCCACAAAGCGAGCTGGATCGGGTTGGTCGTGGTCCGGACGCCGAGTTCCTCCAGGACTTCGTCCTTGTCCACCGAGCAGACCGCGACCATCGGCGCGCGGTGCCCGACCCGGCGCCAGGACTGCGCGCTCTGCACGATCAGGTCCAGGGTCGGCACCATCACGAGGATCCGGCCGTCCGGGAAGAACTCCAGCGCGCTCGCGGCGGCCGTGATCGTTTTACCGGACCCGGTCGCGGACACCCCCGTGGCGCGGGCCCCCTCCGGAGGCACCGGCGATCTTGCGGGGAATCCAACCCACTTACGGAAAGCCGACTTCTGGTCGACCTGGTGTTCCTTGAGCGGAATCCTGCTCATCGCCCGTCCCTTTCCCCCGTGTCGTACAGCCAGCTGTCATGGAACCTTTCCAGCGCGGTGTCCTCCTGGCCCTCCTGCGCCCAGATCCCTTCGAGCCAGAGCGGGGTCGTCTCGATCCTCTCGCACAGTGCGAAGCACCCGGGCAGGTCGATCAGCACGAGCTCACCCGCGAACATGCCGCCGGGCCCGTAGCGCTGCCACAGCCGCTCCAGCCGGGCCCGGTTGGCTTGCAGGTACTCATCCAGGGCCTGCGGGTAGGCATCCCGCTCCGCCAGGCGCGCGGTCCGCAGTGCGATCCCCACCACCTCCCGGGACTCCGCCTCCCACAGCTCGGAGCTGGTGCCGGTCACGGCCGCGTAGTGCCGCCCGCAGATGTCCAGGACGCGCTCGACAAGTTCCGCCGGCGCCTCGCCCCCCTCTGCTTCCCGAGAAGGCCGGCCTTCGCTCACGGGCGACGGAACGGACTGGTCACCGGCGCGGACGGCCGCTTCCAGGTTCAGGCCGTAGTGGTCCAGGTAAGCCAGGAGGAAGAGGGCCAGGGCGCGGCCGGGGTCGCTGGCGTGCTCAATCCCTGGCGGCTCGCTGGTCCAGCCGAAGGTGGCCTGGTGGGGCCGGGGATGTACGCCGCTGCCGTGCGGGTCAGGGAAGACAACGGCGCGGGTGAAGAAGTCGTCCAGGAGGCTGAGCAGCTCCGCGTCCGGACTGTCCGGCTCACGGCCACGCACGGTGGTGAGGGCGTTCTCCAGGATGGTCGTGAGGTACCGCCGGCGGGCGTCCTCCTGCCGCCGGAGCGCGCTGTCCGGGCTCTCCTCGACCACCTCCACCACGCGATACAAGCCCTGGTCCCCGTACAGACCGCCCGGCTTCTCCAGGGCCTTGCGGACCTTGGCGACGGCGTCCTCGACCGACCGCCCGTAGGCGTAGTTCGTCAGCAACGCGGCGCCAGGGTGCGCCGGATCGGTCCGCTGCGCCACGATCCGGTAGCGGATCAGCTCCGGCTCCAGCCCTGCGGCCGCCCCGCTTTCGCGTTCCTGACGCTCACTCTGCTTCCGCTGCCACCGGTGCACTTCCGGGTCGCTCTCGGGGGAGTAGGTCTCCCAGTCGTCCTCGGTCATCAGAGTCCAGATGCGCTTCAGCTCGTTCCGCCGGACCGCTGCCAGCCGGTCCTCCGTGCTGAGCGGCCCCGGCTGATCCTCCCGGCTATCCAGACCGCCAGCGGCCACCCAGCGCTCATGAATCTGCTCTCTCGTCAGCCCGGTAACCTCACGATGGATTTCCTTCCGCGCTTCAAAGCGCCTTTCGAAGCCCAAGGAATTCAAAGCGTCCTCGCTTCCCGCGCCCCGCCCAGATGGTTTGGGGGGTGTCCCGTGTTTCCGCCAACGGTACATGCTGCATCAATCCGATGCCTGCACTACACTGGAACTCACACGAACGAGCGACCCACCCCCTCACAGCCAGCCCGGC